>JBAXMR010000016.1:0-64479 GCA_037134195.1 Paludibacter sp.
TCGATTATTCCATGTCGGTGATAGTTTCGCGTGCATTACCCGATGTGCGTGACGGATTCAAACCGGTTCACCGCCGTGTATTATTTGGAATGAACGAATTAGGTAACAATTCCGATAAGCCCTATAAAAAATCTGCCCGTATAGTTGGGGAAGTAATGGGTAAGTATCACCCACACGGTGATTCGTCTATTTACGGCACCCTGGTTCGTATGGCTCAGCATTGGTCTATGCGTTATCCGTTGGTTGATGGTCAGGGTAACTTTGGTTCGATTGACGGTGACAGTCCTGCTGCCATGCGTTATACCGAAGCCCGACTGCGTAAACTGTCGGAAGATATGCTGGTTGATATTAACAAAGATACGGTTGATTTTCAATTGAACTTTGATGATACCATGAAAGAGCCAACCGTGCTGCCAAGCCGTATACCTAACCTTTTGGTAAATGGTTCATCGGGTATCGCCGTAGGTATGGCTACCAATATGGCACCTCACAACTTAACCGAGGCTGTTAA
This sequence comes from Paludibacter sp., assembly GCA_037134195.1. Classification (GTDB taxonomy): domain Bacteria; phylum Bacteroidota; class Bacteroidia; order Bacteroidales; family Paludibacteraceae; genus Paludibacter. Next base: position 512 of record JBAXMR010000016.1, read on the forward strand.
TGCCATCATTGCTTATATCGAAAATACGGATATTGAGATTCCTGAATTGATGCAATATATCAAAGCACCCGATTTTCCAACCGGCGGTATCATTTATGGGTATGCTGGTGTGAAAGATGCTTTTGAAACGGGTCGTGGTCGTATTGTTGTTCGTTCGAAAGTAGAAATTGAAACAGACAATCAGGGACGCGAAAAAATCATTGTCAATGAAATCCCTTATCAGGTAAATAAAGTGGAACTTATCAAAGCTGTAGTGGCTTTGGTTGAAGATAAAAAGGTTGAAGGCATTTCGCATATCAACGATGAATCTGACCGTGAAGGTATGCGCATCGTTATTGATATCAAACGTGATGCCAATTCGAATGTGGTTTTGAACAAATTATTCAAATACACCGCTTTACAAACATCATTCAGCGTAAATAATATTGCCCTCGTTAAAGGTCGTCCTCGCATGTTGAATCTGAAAGATCTGATTCATTATTTCGTTGAACACCGACACGAAGTGGTTATCCGCCGTACTCAGTTTGAATTGGGCGAAGCTGAAAAACGCGCGCATTTGCTCGAAGGTTACATGATTATTCTGGATAATCTGGATGAAGCTATCAAGATTATTCGTGATTCAAAAACTCCTGACGAAGCCCGTACACGTTTGATGGAACGCTTCGGTTTGTCCGAAATTCAATCACGTGCCATTGTTGAAATGCGTTTGCGTCAACTTACAGGCATGGAACAGGATAAACTTCGTGCCGAATACGAAGAAGTGTTGCGATTAATAGCCAGTTTGAAAGAAATTCTTGAAAAAGTGGAACTTCGTATGCAAATCATTAAAGATGAATTGCTCGAAGTGAAAGCAAAATATGGCGATGGCCGTCGCACTCAGATTGTTTATTCTTCGGAAGAATTCAATCCGGAAGATTTTTATTCGGATGATGAAATGATTATTACCATTTCGCATTTGGGCTATATTAAACGTACTGCACTGACCGAATTCCGCACTCAGAACCGTGGTGGAGTTGGTTCGAAGGGTGGAAGCTCACGCGACGAGGACTTTATCGAATATATTTATCCGGCTTCGATGCACAACACTATGTTGTTCTTTACCTCGAAAGGTAAATGTTATTGGTTGAAAGTGTACGACATTCCCGAAGGAACTAAAATATCGAAAGGACGTGCAATTCAGAATATGCTGAATATTGACGGTGACGATAAAGTAAATGCATTTATTCGAGTTAAAGGGTTGACTGATAGCGAATATATTAATTCTCACTACCTGATTTTCGGAACGAAAAACGGTGTAATCAAGAAAACTTCGCTGGAAGCTTATTCCCGCCCACGTTTGAATGGTGTAAATGCAATTACCATTCGTGAAGACGATCAGGTAATTCAAGTTCGTTTGACGAACGGAAATGCGGAAGTGTTGATGGCTAACCGCAATGGTCGTGCTATCCGTTTTCACGAATCGAAAGTACGCGAAATGGGTCGTACAGCAACCGGTGTACGTGGTATGACACTCGATGAAGATGGTCAGGACGAGGTAGTTGGCATGATTTGCGTAAACAAGGAAGAAAAAGAAAGCATCATGGTTGTTTCGCAACAGGGTTATGGTAAACGTACCCTGCTCGACGAAGTGGACGAAAATGGCGAATGGGTGCTCGAAAATGGAGAACCTGTGGCAGTTTATCGTGTTACCAACCGTGGTGGTAAGGGTGTAAAAACCATGAACATCACCGACAAAACCGGAAAATTGGTCAGCATTAAGAGTGTAACTGACGAAAACGATTTGATGATTATCAATAAATCGGGTATCACTATTCGTTTAAAAGTGGCTGATGTTCGGATTATGGGTCGTGCAACTCAGGGCGTTCGCTTAATCAACCTCGAAAAACGCAACGACGAAATCGCTTCAGTTTGTAAAGTACTGACAGAGCCTGAAGTTGAAGAAGTTGAAGTGACTGAAGCAACTTCAGAAATTATTTCGGAAAATACTCAGGAAACTGATATTCAAACCGAAGTATCTGAGAACACCGAAGAATAAATAAACTAAAGTCGGGCAGGTAAGAAAGTTGCCTGCCCGAATATTATTAATATAAAAAACAATTAATCGTCATGAAAAAATTAATTTTCTTTCTGGTTTTGACATTTAGTCTTTCAACTACAACATTTGGTCAAAAATCAAATGTGAGAATAGCAAAAGATAAAGCATTAAATGAAGACAAACCTGATTTTAAAGCTGCAAGGGAAGCCATTAAACTGGCATTAAAAGATTCTACTACCAAAGATTTGGCTGAAACATGGTATGTTGCCGGTTTAATTGGCAACAAACAAAGTGAAGCCGAATACAAAAAAGCAATTCTAAATCAAAAATTCGACACATTAACTAAAGGTAAAGCTTTAATTGAGTCGTACGACTACTTTGTTCAGGCTATTAAACTGGATATGCTTCCGGATGCCAAAGGAAAAGTAAAATCTAAATATGTAAAAGATATTAAACAAATTTTTAAGGAATACTACCAGATTCAGCCTAATTTAATTGGTTATGGAGCTTATCAGTTTGGAAAAGAAAATTATGCAGGTGCCGTTAAAACATTCGAAGCTTTTCTGGCAATTCCAAAGAATCCGATTATGAATAACGAAATCAAAATGGATTCTACCTATGATATGATAATGTTTTATACCGGAGTTTCAGCCGCAAATGCTAAAATACATGATAAGGCTATTGAAAATTTCAAAGTACTTTTAGAAAAGAAATATCAACCGACTTCAGTTTATCAAAATCTTGCTAATGAATATCTCAGAGTAAAAGATTCGGCCAATTACATTGCAACCATCAAAGAGGCTATTGACAAGATTCCTTCGCAACCATGGTTTCTACAGAATCTGATTAATTATTATATTCACTCCAATAAAATGCTGGATGCTATTCAGTACTTGAATACAGCTATTGAACGTGAACCCAGTTTTGCCCAATATCATTTTGTAAAAGGTCAGTTGTATCTAAATACTGAAAACTTTGATGAAGCTGCCAAAGCACTGAATAAAGCCATTGAACTTGATCCGACTAATGCTGATATTTATGCCGAGCTTGGAAGATCCTATTTCAATAAAGCTGTAAAACAGGGACTTGAAGCTGATAAAATTAAAGATACAAAAGCAAGTATGAAAGAAAGGGTCAGAATTGAAGAAATTTTTAAACAGGCAATACCTTTCTACAAAAAAGCAGTTGAGTTGAAACCTAAAGAAGTTGATTATATGGTTCCCTTGAAACAATTGTATTACCGTTTACAAATGGATAATGATTATGCTGCTATAGTTAAGCAAATCAAAGAATTACAACAGAAATAATATCTTATAAGTTTAGTTAAAGGCTGTTAGAAAACTAACAGCCTTTTTTATTGTCCTGAATCATTTATAAACTGTTGAATTTCATCTTCGTTGTCAACTTCTTTGATTATGAGTTTATCATTGTATATAACACCCGAAGGTATGGCTGCAGAAGCATATAACCCGCAATGAACCTGCGCTAAACCACCATTTCCACCGCTTACCAGTGCATGAGAAACTAATTTGCCGTTTTGCCACACCTTTGCATAACCATTTTTAGCATCAAAATCGATGTAAACAACAAGTCGTGTCCATGTTTTAAACTGGAATTTAAGGATTTTGTTGGGGTCATTAATTAAATCTGCCTGAAAAATACGGTTTTGCTCACCCTGATCAGGAACATGAACCAGCTTAACATAGCCATCCGGAGTGATATTTACCACCACCGTCCTTGTCCATGAATCGCTTTGGTCAGGAGTGAGTGTAATAAAACTAAACCAGTCATCAATAGAACCTTTGGGTCTGTCAATCAGATTAATATCCAGATAAACCCATAAACTCAGCAGGCAGGGAGTTCTAAAAATTCCATGTGTGGTTTTTTGAAGCTGAATTGTTGGATATGCCCGATGAGGCAAATATATCAAACCATCGTTGTTGATGTCCCGAGCTTTAAGAATCCACGCTTTGTGAGCATATTTTCCATCAATAACTTTTTCAGAACTCAATTCCTCATTGCTGTCGTAATTACCTAAAGGCACGATGTAAAATCGATTGAAATCGTCAAACGTTTCAAAGGAAGTTTCAAAAGTACGCTTTGGACCAGTGTAAGAAGGTTTTTCGATATCATTACATGAAGTCAAAAAAAATGTAAAGAATGTCAGATATTGAATAATATGTTTCATTAAGAATTTCGGTTGGTTAAAAACTTTAAGTTTATAAGAGTCAAATCAGTTTACAAAGTTATATATTCTGAATGAAATTATATGCTGGATTCTTCGGAGAGATTGTTTGTTTCAAATCTGTATAAATTTGAATTTTAATATTATAACAGTAGATGTAAAACTATTGTTGTAATAAAGAGAAAATATTTAAATGACTGATTTCAGCTGTATTGACCGAAACAACTCAGTTTAGGGTAGTAGTGCTAAGTGCAAACTTGGCTAGCCAATTACCTCAGGGCATTACCCTTACATCATTTGCAGAAAGAAAAAGAACGGAACGATGTGTATTTGTTATTCAGCAAGTATATAAAGCCTTCTTTTGATTTCAGGCAGGAGATACTGTGGATAGAAGAAAGTGTGGAAGTACTTTCACCGGCATCATTGAGAGAAACTATAAAAACAGTTCATGCTGAAAGCTTGAAACTATACGAATAAAAGTCGCTAATTGTCTGAATCAGAACCAACGGTCATCGACCAACGGGAGATAATTTGCCAAATTACTCAATTTTCAGAATTCTGATTATTCTAACATTCCGTAAATTTTGATTCCGACAATATATTGCACCCTTCCAAAAACATAATCGTGTTTATTACTGTTTGTAGTTATAAACACTTTTTTTTTATTGATAAACCCTATAAAAAATCAGAATTATGGCACTGGAAGGAACAAAAGAAAATAACTGGAAATTAAAAACACCCCCACAGACATCGGAATACGAAATGTATAAGGATGAGAAAGACGGAAAAGAAGTGATAGTATGCGTTGTGGGTAAAACAACGCTGCTTTATGATTATCGCTGTCTGAATGACCTGCACACAATGCTTAAAGAGCACAATGACTGGATGGAGTTGGGCAGTGCTGATGAGCAAAAACAGGCAAAAGAAGGTACGGTTGAAGCTTGGGGACGTTCAGAATCAAACCCTGTGGGAGGTTGGTATGGTCTGAAAAAAGGATTACGGGGTCGTTTTGGAATGTATGTTCCACCTTTAATGGAAAAACTCGGTCTTGCAGAACTTACACACGATGCAAAAGGAAATAAAATGAGAGCGATTTAAAAAATAAATAATTGCAGGAACAATAAAAAAAAAAACTAATTTAAAACAGATAATAAATTCAAATGACTTTAGAAGAAATAATCCATTACAGACGTTCAATAAGACACTACAAGGATCTTCCCCTTGATTCGGAGAAAGTGAAACATTGTCTGGAACTTGCCACTTTAGCACCCAACAGTTCGAATATGCAACTTTGGGAGTTTTATCATATCACAGAGCCGGAAATTATGAAAGAATTGGCAGTAGCTTGTTTAAATCAACCTACAGCCACTACTGCTCAACAACTGGTAGTTTTTGTGACTCGACGGGATCTTTTCCGGAAAAGAGCAAAAGCAGTACTTGAGTTGGAAAGTCAGAATATTCTGAAAAACAGCCCGGTTGAAAGACAGGAGAAAAGAATCAAAGACCGGAAATTGTACTACGGGAAAGTAATGCCATTTTTATATTCCCGCTTTTTTGGGATGTTGGGTATTTTCCGGAAAATTATGGTGAACCTTATCGGGCTTTTCAGAGCAATCACCTATCAGGTATCCGAAAACGATGTGAGGGTGGTAGTTCATAAAAGCTGTGCGTTGGCCGTACAAACCTTTATGTTAGCAATGGCTAATGAAAAGTATGACACCTGTCCGATGGAAGGTTTTGACAGTAAAAAAGTGAAACGTATCCTGAAATTACCTGTGGGGGCAGAAGTCAATATGATTATTTCATGTGGAATCAGAGAAGTGCGCGGAGTTTGGGGCGACAGAATGAGAGTTCCTTTCGACGAAGTGTATCACAAAATTTGAAAAACAATTCACTCACTTTGTTGGAAACAAGAAACTGCTAACTCCCCGTTTGTAAATGAGTAGGAGAGAAGTCAAAAACTAACCATTTAAGCTTAACCGGCTGAACCAATTAATCAGGTTCAGCCTTTTTTTTCAAAAAAGTGCAATGGATTATTTTAAAATTAAATTTTAGAATTGTATATTTGCAAAGACTTTTCAAAACCTATTATTAGACAAATTATACCTCAACTCTTTATGGCAATTGACACAGATGATTTATCAGATAAGACCTATAAGGCTATTATCAAAGAATCTGAAAGATTCGATGAAAATTTAACCCTGCAATTTGGATTACTTTCATACGAATGTGAAAGTGAGAAAGAATATATTGAGAAAGCTGAAAAGTTAGTTCATAGCATGCTCAAGTATAATGAAGATGAGGTAGATGATCTGTTTTTTGGAGAGCCACCCTTAATGGAAGATTTTTATACAATACTACATAAATTATTAGCAAACATTTCCACATTAAAAAACTAAAATCATTATGTCAGGAGAATTAAATTCAGAAGGTATATGCCTGTATTGCGAAGAACTGTTATCGCAAAAAGAAATAACGAAACACCTTGCTAAACATTTGGCTGGTAAGGAAAAGGCTGATGTAGGTTTAAAAACTCAAACTTATTGTCACATAGTAGTAGAAGCCGATATCATGTTTCTGCATTTGCTGGTAAAAGGCAGTGCAAAATTAGAAACGATAGATGACTTCTTGCGCGATATTTGGTTGGAATGTTGCGGACACCTGAGTGGGTTTAGAATAGGAAGAGATGAAATAGATATGAATAATAAAGTGAAGGGTGTGTTTGAACCCAAACTGAAAATAATTTATGATTATGATTTCGGATCAACTACCCGGTTGTTTTTAAAAGGATTGAAACACTATCAACTGAATGAAACAAAAAACACAATTTTACTTTCGCGTAATGAACCGTTGAAAATAATGTGTTCAACATGTAAAAAATCTCCGGCTGTCTGTATGTGTTCAGTTTGTTGTTGGGAAACAGATGCTTACTTCTGCAAAAAATGTGCTAAAAAACACGAAAAAGAATGTGAAGATTTTGCCGATTACAGCGAAATGCCGGTAGTGAATTCACCTCGTATGGGCGAGTGTGGATATATGGGTGGACGCATTGATATACAACGGGATGGTTTTTACAAACTGAAATAGCACATTAGAATTACCTTCGTTATGGAACTATCAAAGAAAGACAAAAAAGTAGCTCGGGATGTTATTGAATTAGGGCTGCAACGGGAAATTGAGAGTGGTTTGTCAAAAGCAGATGCCATTTTACAGGCTTGGAAAACTAAGGCAAAAGATAATAAAGAAACGTATCACCAACTATATAAGCACATTATCACTTTGGACAAACACATTGCCCGTAGATACGATGACATAACCGGCTCGAGATATTTACTCACAATTATTGGTCAAATGCGTGACAATGTAATACATGATGAAGATTTGATTGAATTTTCGGAAGAAGTACAACTTTATCTTATTGGGATTATAAAGTCATTCTAAAAAAATAGCTAAAGGATTTCCAATGACCCGCACCGAAGCAGAAAAACAACTCTATGAACTGTTTGGATTCGAACGGTTTCATGATTTGCAATGGCAGGTAATAGAACAACTGCTGACGGGGCAGCGTGTGTTGTTTATCGAGAAAACCGGATATGGGAAATCGCTTTGTTTTCAGTTTCCGGCTACACAGTTGGAAGGTGTCACCATCGTATTTTCGCCCCTGATAGCTTTGATGCGGGATCAGGTTCGGAGTATGAAGGACAAGGGAATACGGGCAGCAGCTATTAATTCAAATCAGGAAGCTGATGAGAATGAGGCTATTATAGAGCAAGCAAGAAACAACGATCTGGATATTTTGTATATTGCTCCTGAACGTATGGAGAATGCGGGATGGATAAGTGCAGCCCGCGAAATGAAAATAGCCATGGTGGTGATTGACGAGGCGCATTGTATCTCGGTATGGGGTCAGAGTTTCCGTCCCAACTATCGCCGTATAGTGAATCTGGTCCGCTTGCTGCCTAAACACTTTCCGGTTTTGGCTACTACGGCAACAGCTACACCGAGGGTTCAGGCCGACATTATTGAACAGGTGGGTTCGGATCTGATACCTGTACGGGGTCAGTTGTTACGGCATAATTTACGCTTGTTTGTGGTGGCTGTGCAGAGTGAGGATGAAAAGTTTTACTGGTTGGCGAAGTATATGCCCAAACTTAAGAAAACAGGGATTATTTATACCGGAACTCAGACCAATACTGATGTGTTTTCTAATTGGCTGCAATATTTGGGATTTAATTCGGCAGCTTATAGTGGCAGACTCGATGTCGATACACGTATGCGCGTGGAGGCAGATTTTATTGCCAATCAATACGATTGTGTAGTATCGACCAATGCGTTGGGGATGGGAATTGACAAGCCCGACATACGGTTTATAATTCACACCCAATTGCCGCAATCGCCCATACACTATTATCAGGAAATAGGGCGTGCCGGACGTGATGGAGAGATTGCTTATGCCATTTTGCTGTATAATCCGGAACATGACCAGGAATTGCCTTTGAATTTTATTGAGGGAAGTAAACCCTCGGTAATGAAATACGAGCGGTTAATAGCCGTAACAAAGAAAGCACTGTTGGGCAGAAATGAGATCATCAAAGCCACCAACATGAAACAGACAGAGGTTAGTGTTATCCTATCGGATCTTATGGAACAGGGTATAGTGAATGAGCAGCAGGGTAGCAGTAAGAAGTATTTCTATAATCCCGATGCTCCTGAACCGGATTTTTCGAAGTTTGAATTATTGCGCCGGTCACAGCACGAAGAATTGGAAAAAATGATTAATTTTACGGCACTGAAAACCTGCCGTATGCAGTATCTTTGTAATTACCTGGGCGACGAAAGTCAGGGAGAATGCGGGATTTGCGATAATGATATGCATAAGGTGTTACCGGTATATACATCGGAAGAAATAACTCTGAAACTTCAGGAATTCAGGGAGACATACTTTCCGGTGCTGGAAGTGGAAACGCAACGAAGCAAGATTGTAAACGGCGTGGCTGCTTCGTATTATGGTGTATCCAATGTGGGTGCTGCTTTGCATTTTTCGAAATACGGGGGTGGAGGTGATTTCCCCGACTGGCTACTGGTACTTACATTGAAAGCTTACCGCAAACATTACGGGAATGCGGCATTTGACTTGCTTTTATTTGTTCCACCTACTGAATCGGGTGATTTGGTAAGGCATTTTGCAGAAAAAGTGGCAGCAGTATTGAAAATATCGTTTTCGGATAAACTTAAAAAGAACACACATACTGAAGCACAGAAGTTGTTACACAGTGGTATTTCCAAAAGGGATAATGTACATGGAAAATTCAGTTATGAGTCATCCGATGAAATTGCAGGGAAAAAGATTCTGCTGATTGATGATATTTTCGACAGTGGCTATACGGTAAAAGAAATTGGGATGTACTTAACCGGCGTGGGTGCTGAAATGATAGCTCCACTGGTAATTGCCCGTACAGTGGGAGGAGATTTGGACTGATGATATTTACGATTTATTCATTTACGATTTACAATTAGCATATTTTGTTAAGTAGGTCGGTTTCATTGACATATTGGCACATTAAATATTAAAAATGGCTGAACTTTCGGAAAATACATACTGGATAGCGATAGCTCATTTGCCACGCTGGCAAACGGAGCGCATCAATAAGTTAGTGGTTCAGGTAATTCATGAGCATAATTTGTCGTGGTCTGATTTTTTTGCAATGGGAAAGCAAATGCAGTTGAAGATATTTGCGTTTACTGAAAAGGAATTAAGCGACATTGAAGCAGCCAAAAATGATTTGCCCCGTCTGTCGTTTATTGCTGAGCAGTTGCAAAGCGAAGGATTTCAGTTAATACCTATTAATTCACCGGATTACCCAAGCGTTCTGAAAGATAATCTGAAAACCAAAAGTAGTCCTACCGTATTATATATAATGGGCAGAAAGGGTTTATTACATGAAAATGCGGTAGCCATTGTTGGTTCGCGCAATGCAGGTGAAATGGCACTTCAGTTTACCGATACGATAGCCCGCAAATGTGCAGCAGAAGAAAAGGTGATAGTAAGCGGATTTGCCAAAGGAGTGGATAAACAAGCACTGGATAGTGCTCTGGCAGCCAATGGGAAAAGCATAATTGTACTTCCTCAGGGAATACTTACTTTCCGGTCAGGACTGAAACAATATTATGAACAGATAGTAAACGGAAAAGTGTTGGTTTTGAGCACATTCTTTCCGCAGGCAGGTTGGGATGTTGGGTTTGCTATGGCACGTAATGTGTATATTTATGGGTTGGCCAATGAAATTTATGTAGCCGAGTCGGATGCAAAAGGAGGAACCTGGGAAGGTGCTATGGAAGGGTTGAAACGCCATCGTTCTATATATGTAAGACTACCCCAGGCAAAAGAAAGGAATTCAAACCTGAAATTAGTGGAGTTCGGTGCTTTACCGGTTGGGATGACCGGTGAAGTTGAACAATCCAAAGTGAAAACTGATAATACACTTTTTCAATCCTCCATTCTGTCGGTTGCTAATGAACCAGCAGAAAAATATAACCCTGAAAACCGTGATATAGAAAAAGAAATTCTTGAATTACTCGGAAAAGGTGCTTATACTTCACAGGAAATAATACTTGCCCTGAAATTAGACTGGGAAAGCAGAACTATAACCACATTTCTGAACAAAAATCCTAATGTAAGAGTGATTCCTGGGAAACATAAAAGTTATACCTTGAATGAATCAATTACACCTTTACTCTTTTGATTTCTGTCAGAATATATTGTGATTTACAGAAAAAGTGCTTCTCGACTTCAAATTAATGCCTTCAATATGGAAACACTGAAACTTTACGTATAAATTAAATAAATGAATATATAAGGCTAAACCAAATAATCCGGTACAGCTTTTTTTTTTGAAAAAGAGCCGGAAATTATTTTAAAATTAAATTTTAGAGTAGTATATTTGCAAAAACTTTTAAAGCTGAAATTTTATGTTTGAAGAAGATGATGATAAAGATGATGAGTTTTTTGATGATGATGAGTTAACAGAGATGGAAGAGTGGTACGATGACAATTGCGAATTTTTCGTACGGGAATCGCGTCCAATCACCAGTGTATTTGTAGAAGTTCCACAGGATGTTGAATTTTTTTATGAAAGTGTTTACTGTCCTGCTATGGCCGAAATTGCTCCTGCAGTTAGGGTTCTGATTGAAAAACAGTATCCTTCAGTTAAAGATGAAATACGGCCGAAACTTGTTGAATATATTAACTGGATTGCAATCTCTGCCGGTAAATACCTTCTTTTAAGCTCCCACGAACTTGTTGACGATCAGAAAGAGGGAGTAAATCTCCGGGAGAAATACCCTGATTTTGAATTTTGGGTAGAAAATTATGGAAGACGACCTGAACCTCCTGTTCCTAATTATTCGTTTGCCGATGATAATCCATATATCAAAGAACATATTAGCCCAGAAATAATTCGAGAAGTTGCCGAAGAATCATGTATTGAAGAAACGGAGTACTATCACCGAACAGAAAATCGTCGTAAAGAGTATTTCGATATTGTACAATCAGTTGTTTTTAAGTATTACAAAGTACTGGAAGACCTGGATTACGAAGGGTGGATAGTGTATGCAGCCAATATTAATGAGGATTATGAAAGTTATACCGAATGTTGTGACCATATTGACACCATAATTAAATACAATTTTGATGAGGATGATCTGTATTTAGATGAAGATTTGTTTATGGAGAAATTACATATCAAAATCAAAGAAGAACTGGAAAGTGAACAGAATTCAAAGGAGAATAAAAAAACTACGAACTAAGTAAAGATTGTCCAATCCAATTGTAAATTGTAACTTCGTAAATCGTAAGGCTGTTTCAAATGAATTCATTCCTATACCGCATAGCGCAAACAATGTACTCTCATTATCAGAGTGATATAAGTTCCCTGAATTTTGTATTTCCCAACCGGCGTGCGGGTTTGTTTTTTCAGCGTTACCTTTCTGAAATTGCGGGAAAACCATTGTTCTCGCCCACAATCCTCACTATTAATGAATGCTTTGGTATGGCATCGTTGTTGCAAACCATCGACAACCTTAGTTCCATTTTCAAACTCTATAGCATTTACAAAGAACTGAGTGGCAGCGATGAAACCTTCGATTCATTCGTATATTGGGGCGAAATGTTGTTATCCGATTTTGATGATGTGGACAAATACCGTGTAGATGCCAAACAGTTATTTACAAATATCACTGAGTTAAAACAAATAGATCAGCTTTTCAATGTATTCACTGAAAAACAAATTGAGGCGATTCGTCAGTTCTGGTCTAATTTTGTACCGGTTACTGAGGGTAAATCGCAGGAAGACTTTGTGGCAACCTGGAAAATACTACTGCCTGTTTATGAACAATTCCGGGCAGAATTACTGGCTGAAAACACTGCTACTGAAGGCATGATTTGTCGCGATGTGGCCGACCGCCTATGTGCAAAAGAAGAAATTCCTGAATACGCTGGAAAACAATTTGTTTTTGTGGGGTTTAATGCCTTGAATCCCAGTGAACGTACCCTAATGGCTGAACTCCAGAAACGTGAACAGGCAGATTTTTACTGGGACTACGAAGCCGAAGAACTTCGTGATTCGGACAATCCGGCTTCCTGTTTTTATGTCGAAAACATCCATATATTTCCTTCTAAATATCCCATTGAGCCGGTTGTTGAGCTGCTTACCGACAAAGAGATTGAACTTATTGCTGTTCCATCGGCTGTAGGACAAGCCAAACAGGTATATAAAATACTGGAAAATCTTTATCCCAAACAGCAGCATGCTGTAAGCAGCAAGCAGCAAACTACTGACTATAAACTACTGACTACAAACTACCTACTACCAACTACCAACTATAAACTACCAACTAATAACTGGATAAACACCGCCGTTGTACTTCCCGATGAAAGTTTACTGACTCCCCTACTCCACTCGCTGCCTGAGCAAATAGCTAAAGTAAATATCACCATGGGATTCCCGTTAAAATCTACTCCTGTTTCGGGTTTAATTGAACATATTTTTGAGTTACAACGTCGAATGAGGGTATCGGGTGAGCGAATTTCATTTTACCACCAAACCGTAAGCAACATTCTGAATCATCAATATATTTCGATGCTTTGTAACGAAGAATCGAATCGTCTGACTCATGAAATTTCAAAAAACAACTGGATCTATATTGATGCCAATGAGTTGAATGCGAACGAATTGCTTGCAACAATTTTTATTCCGCAAACCGACACACAATTATTTCTTCCATATTTGCTAAAAATACTTCGCAGTATGCAAAACGGCTGGCAACATGCTTCGGACGAAACGCACAACTACCAATTAGAATGTGATTTTTTGTATCAATATTATCTGACTATCAACCGAATGGATGATATAATGAAAACAAAACCAGTAGATGTGGATATGAATATGGATACGTTGGTTCGTCTCACACGTCAACTTACAGCTGGAATAACCATTCCATTTATTGGCGAACCTCTTGATGGTTTGCAGGTTATGGGTGTACTTGAAACTCGCGGTCTTGATTTTGAAAACCTGATTATCACATCGTTTAATGAAGGTGTATATCCGCAAAAAAATAGCTCCAACAGTTTTATTCCGTACAACCTGCGCCGTGGTTTTGAATTGCCCACTACCGAGCATCAGGATGCTATTACTGCCTATAACTTCTACCGACTGATTCACCGCGCGAAACATATTTTCTTTCTTTACGATTCTCGCACTGAGGGCATGCAAACAGGTGAAGTAAGCCGATTCCTGTATCAGCTTGAATATCATTACGGTGTGCAGACCAAAAAGAAAAGTATTTCGTTTGATATTAGTTTTGGAAATGCACAACCAATTCAAGTAGAGAAAACACCGGCAGTAATGCAAAAACTGCTTCAATTCACTTCCATTGAAGAAAAAAGTCCTTCGCTTTCGGCAAGTTCAATCAATACCTATATTGATTGTCCATTGCAGTTTTACCTTACAAAAGTTGAAATCGTAGAACAGGTCGATGAAGTTCTGGAAACGGTAGAAGCGAGTATGTTTGGAAGTATCTTTCATAAAGTAATGGAAAATATCTATTTACCCTATAAAGGTCAATTGATACAAACCGATGATTTTGAATTATTGATAAAAAATACGCTGAACATTGATAATGAAATACTTAAAGCTTTTAACTCAGAGTATTTCAAACGAAAAACCGGCACACTTATTCCGCTTGAAGGAAATAATCTGCTGATTGCCAGCGTGCTTCGTAAATACATTTTGCAGGTACTGAAAGTAGATAAAAATCATGCACCGTTTCGATATATTACTTCGGAGGAGCGTTGCAACATTCAATATCCTATTCAGGGCGGAAAAATTAATGTTAATCTGAAGGGGTTTATCGACCGTATTGACGAAAAAGAAGGTCGGTTACGCATTCTGGATTATAAAACCGGAAGTGGCAAACTTGATTTCAATAATCTCAGTGAAGTGTTTGAACACAACAAAGAAAACCGGCCTAAATTTGTGTTACAAACTTTTTTATACGGCATTTTTTACAAAGAAAAATCAACTGGAAAGCCTGTCACACCGGGTATTTATTATATTCGAGACGTATTTAAAGATGATTTTGATACCGAACTTACCAACAAAGAATTAAAAGAAAAAGTAACCGATTTTTCAAACTATGAAGAAGAATTCCGCAACCATTTAACGGCTTGTCTGGAAGATATTTACAGCCCTGAAATACCATTTTCTCAAACCGAAAACCTGAAAGTATGTCAGTATTGTCCATATATTGGGGTATGTAACAGGTAACAAAAATTATAAATTATGCCATTAGAAATCGAACGAAAATTCCTCGTAAAAGGAGAATACAAGCATCTTGCCTCTCAAAGTTTCCGCATTGCTCAGGGTTATTTATCAACCGAATCGGGTCGTACTGTCCGGGTACGAACCAAAGGTGATAAAGGCTACCTGACAATCAAAGGTATTCGAAGCGAATCAGGTCTTAGTCGTTACGAATGGGAAAAAGAAATTCCATTTAAAGAAGCACAGGACCTATTGCAACTATGTAAATCCACTATAATAGATAAAATACGGTATGAAGTGGTATTTGAAGGACAAACTTATGAAGTCGATGAGTTTTACGGAGAAAATGAAGGTTTAACTGTTGCCGAACTGGAATTGGAAGCTGAAGATGCAACGTTCAGTAAACCAGAATGGTTAGGCGAAGAAGTAACTCAAAGTAAATGTTATAATAATTCGTATTTGTGCAATCATCCGTTTAAAAACTGGGAGCATTAACTAACTATTTGGATGCTCAGATGTTTCTAAGACATACATTTTTTATATCTGATTCCCTGACAATAATTTTTAGAATAAAATAACAATTCCGTAAAGAAAAAAAATCCTATCTCATAAATCATTTTGCAGTTAAAATAGTTACAATTTGTAAGAAGAAAAAACAGATTACTTACTATTCTAAATTATATCAAATAACTGTTTCAAAGTAGTTATTATTACAGCTAAAAACCGTGGTAAAAGACTAACTGCTAATCATGATTTCGGTCAATTTTAGTTACATTTGCAAGACAAATTAAAAAAAAGAAGAATAATGGCGAAAATAAAAGGAGCCGTGGTAGTCAATACCGAACGTTGCAAAGGCTGCAATCTATGTGTTGTAGCATGTCCTTCCAACGTTTTGATTCTAAACAAAGAAGCAAATTCAAAAGGATATAATTTTAGCATGATGGAAAACCCCGATGATTGTGTAGGTTGTGCTGCCTGTGCTTATGTATGTCCCGATGCATGTATAACTGTTTATAAAGTAAGGGTTTAAAGCAAAACCACGTATTAAAAACAAACAAAATGAGTGATTCAAAAAAACATATTCACGAAGAAGTCAGATTAATGAAAGGCAATGAAGCAATTGCCCATGCTGCTATTCGTTGTGGATGCGATGGATATTTTGGTTATCCTATCACACCACAATCAGAAATAATGGAAACTCTTATGGAGCAGGAACCATGGAATACAACTGGCATGGTAGTACTTCAGGCCGAAAGCGAAACATCGTCCATCAACATGGTTTATGGTGCAGCTTCCTGCGGAAAAAAATCCATGACAAGTTCTTCAAGTCCCGGTGTGAGCCTTATGCAGGAGGGCATTTCTTATATTGCAGCCGGTGAACTACCTTGTCTGATTGTAAACGTAATGCGTGGTGGTCCGGGTTTGGGAACTATTCAGCCCAGTCAGGCCGATTATTTTCAGGCGGTGAAAGGTGGCGGACACGGTGATTATAAATTAATAACTCTTGCACCTGCTTCTGTTCAGGAAATGGCCGACCATACAGTTCTGGCCTTTGAACTGGCATTCAAATACCGTAATCCCGCAATGATTCTGGCAGATGGTATTATTGGTCAGATGATGGAAAAGGTAATTCTACCACCATTCCAACCCCGATTGACCGAAGAAGAAATTCGAACCAAAATGCCTTGGGCAACACTTGGCAAGCCTGCCAACAGAAAACCAAATGTGATTACGACTTTGTCGCTCGATGCACAGGAAATGGAAGATACCAATATTCGTTTACAAGCTAAATATCGTCAAATTGAAAAGAATGAAGTAATTTTTGAAGAGTTTTTGTGCGAAGATGCAGAATATCTAATCATAGCATTCGGAACAAGTGCCAGGGTAAGCCAAAAAGCTGTTGATATGGCACGTGCTGAAGGAATTAAAGTTGGATTATTAAGACCAATTACTTTATTCCCCTTCCCGACAGAAGCAATCAGCAAACATGCTGATAAAGTAAAGTCTATGCTAACCGTTGAAATGAGTGCCGGACAAATGGTTGAAGATGTGAGACTTGCTGTTAATGGACGAGTTCCGGTTCAGTTTTACGGTCGAATGGGCGGTATGAATCCGTCACCAGATGGTGTATATAATGCACTAATGACGAAACTTGTAAATAAATAAAAAACGTATGACAACAAACGAAATAATAAATCCTGCCAATTTGGTTTATGCCAAAACGAAGGTTATGAATGATACCCCCATGCATTATTGCCCGGGTTGCAGTCATGGTGTGGTTCATAAAATTATTGGAGAAATTATTGAAGATATGGGCGTACAAGAAAAAACGATTGGTATTGCACCAGTTGGTTGTGCTGTTTTTGCTTATAAATACCTCGATATCGACTGGCAACAAGCTGCTCACGGACGTGCTCCGGCACTGGCTACTGCCGTAAAACGACTTTTGCCTGACCGACTGGTGTTTACTTATCAGGGTGATGGCGATTTAGCAGCAATTGGCACAGCAGAAACAATTCACGCTTGTAATCGTGGCGAAAATATTGCTATCATATTTATAAACAACGGTATTTACGGTATGACTGGAGGTCAGATGGCACCAACCACATTGGATGGAATGAAGTCATCCACTTCACCGAATGGTCGTACAGTACCATTAAATGGACATCCACTCGATATTACTAAACTGTTGGCTATGTTAGATGGAACCTGTTATGTAACCCGTCAGGCAGTTCACAATGTTGCAGGAGTTCGTAAAACTAAAAAGGCCATCCGAAAAGCATTTGAAAATTCCATGTTGGGCAAGGGGACATCAATAGTTGAAGTTGTATCAACCTGTAGTTCAGGATGGAAACTGACTCCTGAAGCTTCAAATGACTGGATGGTGGAAAACATGTTTCCGGCATATCCAATGGGCGATTTAAAAGACCTCTAAGAATTTACAATTTAATCATTTACGATTTACAATTCAAAGAATAATGACAGAAGAAATAATTATTGCCGGATTTGGTGGTCAGGGGGTGCTTTCGATGGGAAAGATTTTGGCATATTCGGGTTTGATGCAAGGACAGGAAGTGAGTTGGATGCCGTCATATGGGCCAGAACAACGTGGGGGAACAGCCAATGTAACTGTAATCTTAAGCGATGAACGAATCAGTTCACCGGTTCTGAATACTTATGATACAGCTATTGTGCTGAATCAACCTTCATTGGAGCGTTTTGAAAGCAAAGTAAAACCGGGTGGCACGCTTATTTTTGACGGAAACGGTTTTCATAAATTCCCGACCCGAAAAGATATTAATGTGTATCGAATTGATGCAACTGAATATTCATTTGCTAATAATACCTCAAAAACTCTTAATATGATAATTTTGGGTGGATTATTAAAAGTTCGTCCGATTGTTCAGATTGAAAACGTACTGAAAGGATTGAAAAAATCTTTACCTGACAGACATCATCATTTGCTTGGCATGAATGAAAATGCATTGCATATCGGAATGGATCTGATTAAGAAGGTTGATTAAATATGCACATTATTGAACCAATAAAGTCCTTACAATTCAACCATAAGTCAATCCATCGTTTCCTTCATAATAGTTTATAAAAGCTTTGTTTACCAATCGGTTACCACCGGGAGTTGGATAGTTACCCGTAAAGTACCAGTCGCCGGTATGATTAGGGCATGCCTGATGTAATCCTTCAATGGTCTGATATACAAGCTGAACCGGACAATCTACTTCCTCCGGAGTAAGCATTTCTGCTATTTTAGCTGAAATCTCTTCCTGAGCAAAGGATTTGTAAATCTCTTTTACGTAATTAACAACTTGCTCTTTTGGTAAATTTTCTTGTTCTTTAGATTTGCGGTAAACCTCGTCAATAATATGCTGACGACCTGATTCTTTCAACAATTCAATAGCTGCCCTAAATGCACAAAATTCATTCATTCGTGCCATATCAATACCATAATAATCAGGATAACGTACCTGAGGTGAAGAAGATACAATAATTATTTTTTTAGGTTCAAGCCTGTTCAGAATTTTCAAAATACTCTGTTTCAATGTAGTACCGCGCACAATCGAATCGTCAATAGCCACCAAATTATCCACTTTTCCTCTGCGAATGGAGCCGTACGTCACATCATAAACGTGAGTAGCAAGGTCATTTCGTTCGTCGTTGGCCGAAATAAAAGTCCGTAGTTTTATGTCTTTTATCAACACCTTTTCAGCACGTATTGGTTTTTGAGTTGCATTTTTGATTCCATCTTTCATACCAAAAAAAGCAACTTCTGCTGTATTCGGGATAAACGAGAAAACAGTATTTTCCATATCATTATCAATGGCTTTAAGGATAGGTTGAGCCAATGATTCACCTAGCCTTTTGCGTTCCTTATAAATGTCTATATCGCTACCACGTGAGAAATAAATCCGCTCAAACGAACATTTGGCAAGCTGAGAAGCAGCAGGACGAATCGTTTCAAACTTGATTGTCCCATTTTTCTTAATAATCATGGCTTCACCCGGAGTAAGCTCCTTCACGTCTTCTTCCTTCACATTCATAGCTGTCTGAATAACAGGACGTTCGGAAGCAGTTACCACAATTTCATCGTTAGCATAATAAAATGCAGGTCGAATACCTTTAGGATCACGAAAAACGAATGAATCACCGTGACCAAGCATACCACAAATGGTATAACCACCATCAAACAATTTTTCGGACTTACGTATAAATGAAGCTATATCAAGGTTTTCTTCAATTTTTTGAGTAATGGTAATGTCGTTGGTATAGCGAAGCTTGATTTTATCGTATTCTTTCTGGACTTCTCTATCTAGTTGAAATCCTAGCGATTCAAGCATTAAAAAAGTATCACCTTTGTCGCGGGGGTGTTGACCTTTAAGTGTAAGATGTTCGAATAATTCGTCTACATTAGTCAGGTTAAAGTTACCTGCCAGCACCATGGTACGATTTTTCCAGTTATGACGACGAAGGAAAGGATGTACATACGATAAACCACTTCGACCGGTAGTGCTGTAGCGCAAGTGACCCAAATAAAGCTCTCCAGCAAAAGGCAATTCTGACTTGGATTTTTCAACACTCTGATATACATTCTCGGATATGGAAGCCATTTTTTTATTAATAGTAGCAAAAATATCCTGAATAGCATTTTTACCTTCCACCCGTTCGCGCCATATATATTCTTCGCCCGGAGGCATATCCAATTTGAGTGTAGCTAACCCTGCGCCTTCTTGACCACGGTTATGTTGTTTTTCCATAAGCAGATACATTTTCTGTAATCCGTACTGCCAGGTTCCGTATTTTTCCTGATAAAACTCAAGAGGCTTTAGAAGCCTGACCATTGCAATTCCACACATCTTTTTAATTAATAATTAAGAATGAACAATTAATAATTATTTCCATTATAAAATTAAAAAACAACTAATTTAGCATACAATAAAAAAACCCCGACGAAGACGCAGGGGTTTTGAGTGTATGTTACTCTACCGTAACAGATTTGGCAAGGTTACGGGGCTGATCTACATCACAACCTTTTACAACTGCTATATGATAAGCCAATAGTTGTAAAGGTATAGCTGCCAGCAGCGGTACAAGACATTCAACAGTATCGGGAATACAAATAGTATAATCAGAAAGATTCTGAACAACTATGTCTCCTTCAGTCACTATTGAAATAATTTTACCTTTGCGGGCTTTAATTTCTTGAATGTTACTTACTACCTTTTCGTACATTCCGGCACTCGGTGCTATTACAACTACCGGCATTTCCTGACTAATTAAGGCAATTGGTCCGTGTTTCATTTCAGCTGCAGGATAACCTTCAGCATGTATATAGGAAATTTCTTTCAGTTTAAGTGCTCCTTCAAGTGCTACAGGGAAATTATAACCACGGCCGAGATAAATAAAATTCTGAGCGTATGTAAAAGTCTTGGCAAATTCAGCAATAACAGCATCTTGTTTCAGTAAGTGCTTGATTTTATCCGGAATTCGTCCAAGTTCTGCTACAATATTTGAATATTCATTTTGGTCAAGAGTTCCTTTTTCTTTACCTATAAGCAAAGCAAGCATAGTTAATACAGTAACCTGAGCAGTAAATGCTTTGGTTGAGGCTACTCCAATTTCAGGTCCGGCATGTGTATAACAACCTGAATCAGTATTACGTGGAATAGACGAACCAACTACATTACAAATTCCAAAAATGAATGCGCCTTGCGATTTTGCAAGTTCAACAGCAGCTAATGTATCAGCTGTTTCACCCGATTGTGAAATAGCAATTACAATATCATCCTTGTGTATCACCGGCTTACGATAACGGAACTCAGAGGAATACTCTACTTCCACCGGAATGCGCGCAAATTCTTCAATTGCGTATTTTCCAATCAGTCCGGCATGCCACGAAGTTCCGCAAGCAGTAATGATAATACGGCTAGCATTCATGAACTTTTCTTTATTATCAATAAAACCGGAAAGTTTTATTTCGTTTTCTTCGTGACTAACACGACCACGCATACTGTCGCTTAAGGTTTTAGGTTGTTCGTTGATTTCCTTAATCATAAAGTGTGGATAACCACCTTTCTCCAGTTGACTGATTGTCAATTCAAGTTTTTTAATTTCAGGAGTTTTTTCAACATCACCTATCGTTTTAATGCGCATTTCTTTTCCACGACGAAGAGTAACAATTTCTTCATCGCCAATATATACCACTTTATCTGTATATTCTATGATAGGCGTAGCATCAGAGGCCAGAAAAAATTCGTCTTCACCAATGCCTACAACAAGCGGGCTACCTTTACGGGCTGCTACAATCACATCGGGACAACCTTTTTCAATAACAGCAATGGCATAAGCTCCAATTACCTGATTCAATGCTAGCTGAACAGCTTTGGTCAAGTCAACTTTATTAGATTTTTTAATGTACTCTATTAATTGAACCAATACTTCTGTATCGGTTTGACTATGAAATGTGTATCCCTGAGCTTTCAATCCTTCTTTAAGAACTGCATAATTTTCAATAATTCCATTATGGATAATTGCTAATTCTTCCGATTGAGAATAATGTGGGTGAGCATTTACCTGATTCGGCTCACCGTGTGTAGCCCAACGGGTATGAGCAATACCTACAGTTCCTTTTATATTTTTCTGTTCTGCAAAATGAACTAGATCAGAAACTTTTCCTTTTGCTTTATAAACATTCAAATCCCCGTTATCTAATAATGCAATTCCGGCACTGTCATATCCACGGTATTCAAGGCGTTGAAGCCCTTTAATCAAAATGGGATAAGCTTGTCTATCTCCAATATAACCTACAATTCCACACATAATTACGTATAATTAATAATTAATAATTGACAATTAATATTTGCTTTTTCTAATTCGTTCGAGTGCTAACAATGTTTCTTCACGGCTACTAAATCCGGAGAAACGCATAAAGCCGTCTCCTTGTAAACCGAATATAATACCCGGAGTAGCCACTATCTGATTTTCGTACAACAACTGTTGGAAGAATTTCCACGATGGTTGATTTCCGGGAGTTTTAAACCAAACATAAGGTGAACTTACACCACCATAAACTTCAAAACCAAATGAAATCAATTCGTTTCGTATCAAAGTAGTATTAGTCAGGTAATAATTTACCAACTCATTGGTTTCATTCTTTCCTTTTTTTCCGTAAAGTGCCTCTGCACCGCGTTGAACAATATATGAAACTCCATTGGTATAATTGGCTATACGACGACTCCAAAGTTTATTTAGCGAAACGTCTTCTCCCATTTTGGTGTAAACCATCAATTCCTGAGGGAATACACTATATCCACAACGAAGTCCAGTAAAACCTGCAGTTTTAGAATAACTTCGTATTTCAACAGCTACTTTCTTTGCTCCTTTAATTTCATATATACTATGCGGAACATCAGGCTCATTAATAAATGATGAATATGCCCCATCGTACACTATAATGCTTTGATTTTCAATAGCATAATCAACCCATTTTTTCAACTCCGCCTTTTTCATTACAGTTCCGGTTGGGTTATTCGGATTGCAAAGATAGATAACATCTATTCTTTCCTTTGGAAGTTCAGGAGCAAAACCCGTTTTTTCATCACAGCGAAGGTAAACCACATTACTCCACTTCATTTCCTCAGTCAATACACCGGCTCTACCACTCATAATCGTTGCATTTTCATACACCGGATATACAGGTTCTGCAATAGCTATTATATTATCACGTCCCAATACATGACCAATGTTTCCTATATCTGACTTTGCCCCATCGTTGATAAAAACACTTTCTTTATCAATATTAATTCCGGACGACCTATAATCTCTTACAATCTTCTCAATCAGGAAATCATATCCCTGAGGAGGACTGTAACCTCTGAAAGTGTCGGCTGAACTCATTTCATCAATGGCATCGTGCATTGCCTGAACAACTTCGTTGGGTAGAGGTCGGGTTACATCACCAATTCCTAAACGAATAAGTTTAGCATTGGGGTGTACCAATTTAAAAGCATTAACGCGCTTCTCTATCTCATCAAAACAATAGACTTCGGGAGTTTTTAGATAATTCTCGTTTGCTAATGCCATGCTTAGAGAAGGGTTAAGAGTTTTTCAGGTTTTATTGTTACGGGAAATAAAGTGCAAAATTGCGTTTTTTTTTTCATTCTAAAAAACGTTTGACCAAAAATAAGGTAAAAATTAAACTATCTTGAGTAAAAATTTTGATATCAATGATATTAATACAAATCTATGAACAATGAAATTTATTTTGTTGGGCTGTTAGAACTAATTCACTAATTTCATTGGGTAAAAAGTCATTCATTCGATTTCTTTCATTTTCAACAGATAATCCTGCAAGTTTAAATGCTTTCAGAGCATATTCCAACGCAAAAAACGAATGGTCAGCCATGTGTGCTGTAGCTACTGCATGTCCTACACTACGAGCAACAGCTACAGAAACGGTATCAGTACTTTCATTTGCAATTGAAATTGCTTCCAATGAAGCTTTTCTTGCCATACCAGTTGTCGTCATACCTTTTTCCCACTCTTTTGCCACTGAAAGAACATGCCTGAGACGCCCAATGTAAGAATTATCACAAAGTTTTAAAACGTGTTCGGCACAACAAATTGCCCAATGGATTAATAACCGATGATGTTCTACAGATAAATTACCTCCTCTGTGTAAAGCAACAAATCTTTTATCTCTCATAACGGACTTGTAGTTTTATCAGTTATCTATCAAATTTACAATGGTTCTTCCTTTAAGTTTACCTTCCAGTATCAAATCAATATTGGCTTTCAAATCATCTAAGCTGATTTCAGTATAGAGATTTAGTAGATTGTCGAGCTTCCATTCTTTCGAAAGTTTTTCCCAGAGTATTTGTCGGAGTTCCTTCGGATAATTTTGTGACGAAACTCCTATCAATGTAATTCCACGCAAAATAAACGGAAATACCGATACATTGATATTGCTGGCTGAAACACTTCCACAAGTGGTTACTGCACCAAGTGGCAACAACGTTTTTAAGATGTTTTCTAAAATGGGTCCACCCACTGTATCTATTCCACCAGCATATTTTGCCGAAAGAATAGGTTTTTTCTCCATCTCCTGAAATTCCAGGCGGGGAATAATTTCAGAAGCACCAAGGTTATTCAGATATTCATATTCCGATTGTTTTGCAGATACGGCAACAGACTGATAACCAAGCTTCGACAATAATGAAAGAGCGATAGAACCTACTCCTCCGGTTGCACCCGAAACTATTACCTTACCGTGTTCTGGTTTTACTAATTCAGTCAAACGCAATACTGAAATACCGGCTGTAAATCCGGCAGTTCCCAGAATCATCGACTCTTTCAGTGTGAGTCCATCCGGCAATTTTACCAGCCATTCCGATGGCACACGTATATATTGTCCAAAACCTCCTGCTGTATTCATTCCTAGGTCATAACCGGTAACAATCACTTTATCGCCTGATTTATAGAATTCACAGTTTGAATATTCCACTACACCTGAAGCATCTATCCCGGGAGTGTGTGGATAATTTTTAGTAACTCCTTTATTTCCAATGGATGAAAGTGCATCTTTGTAGTTGACCGATGAATAATGTACTCGAACCAATACATCTCCTACAGGCAAAGTATTTGTTGACAATACTTTAATCTCCTGATGAAAATTTCCATCTTTTTCGTGTATGACAAAGGCTTTGTAATAAATTGACTCCATCTATCTCGATTATTTCATATATCAGTAAATTGTGTCTACATTATAAAAATAAAAAACGCTGAAATAACTATTACTTCAACGTTACAAACCTACAAAAATTATATTATTCAGCAGGATTTGCAGGACTTATTGATTTAAGGCTACACATACCGTTAAAAACTGCATTGGGTTCAATCATTAAGTTTCTAGCTTTCACATTGCTTCGTATATTGGCAGTGCTTCTCAATGCTATTGATTCAGAAGCGGTAATGTCACCATCAACCTTTCCCATTATTTCTGCACTTACACACAGAATTGAACCTCTTAGATAACCAGCTGGTCCAACAACCACTTTTCCACTACAACTGATTGATCCTTCAATTTCTCCATCAATTCTGAAATCATTTTCGGCCATTATCTTCCCTGTTACACGACTATGATCGGTTAGTGAGTTGTACAAAGTGCCAACATTAGAAGTCTGAACTTTAGGCATATTTATTGAAAAAAATCAGTTTATTTGTATGGGTCAAAATTACTATTTTCTTTCTGAATAATAAATAAATTATTCAAAAACAAATAGTTAAACAAAAAAAATATATTTGAAATGAAAATTATTTTCCTATTCTCAAAAAATGTAAAACAAAATATAATTGATATAGTTTAAAATATTAACTTGTTTTATTTGAATTACGAACAGTCTTTATTTCTTTTTAAATTAAAAACATTCGTACTATTTGACTTTTCATAAATAAAATGTGGAGAATATTGATTTAGAATGGTTTTCTAGTAATTTATAAGCAGAATAAGATACTTATTATCAAAATATTGATAATAAAAAAAGTTATTTTAATAATAAATATTTTCCTTCCTTTTTGGTAACTGTAACAAATTTTCACCAGGAATAAAATCATCCATCAACAATATTTTTTTTAATGAAAGTTTTTCCCTCCAGAGTAATTTTTCCTGATTTCCTGCTGTATCAGCGCAGCGTTGAACAACCTTACTAATTGTGGCATCACCGCTTATCAAATTATAATCCATTGATAACCAGTATTCGCAGGGGGTTCCTAAATTTGATCGTGCATTTATTAAACTCCATTTATTATTGATAAGTTGATACCGGTGAATATAATTCCACTTTTGACGACTTCCTCCTGAATGGGTAATTACAATACTTTTCTGCTCTATCTTTACAGTTTGAAACGGATCACCCATCATACCTCCGGCATCGTCCGACATTACTGGAGCACCAGTTTGATGCCATAAAACCCATTGATTATTTTCTTTCTTATAGATAGCCAGACAGCGCTGATGACCGTTTTGAGATTCTGATGGTGTATCGTAAACTACAACTGCCTCATCACCGGCTACATTATCAAGATTGCCAAAAACAGTCTGATTCACAGTCCAGTACTTCGGAGTAAAAGCTGCCAAATCTGCTGCACTCTTAATGGAAATTTCCAAATCGAAGTTACCTGCTTTCAGGTCTTTATTTATTTCATTGACTTCCTTTTGCTTTTTCATGGCCTGCCTGGGGATGGATTTCCTCATCTCATTTACCTGTCCGGGAAGTTCAGGCAGTTTATAAGCTGTTGGTAACTGACCGGGCTGATAGTATTTGATTTCGCAGATTTCGTAACTAGTAAGCTCCTTTTTTCCATATTGACCATTTGTACAGGGTTGTAAAAACTCCTTTTTTTGTATCCAGTTCCCTTTATCGTCGTACATGTATTCAATAAGTTTCAAATCCAACAGATTTCCAGTATATTCTATGCTTTGCTCAGAAACAAGGTTATTGAATTTGTCGTATTTTCGAATAGTTCTACCTCCTTTTTTTGTTCCCAGACTTTGATATTTTTGTTCCACCTGCTCATGATGATTATCGTAATAATAATATTCTGTTTGATCTTCAAGTTTATTCTCCTGCTTGTACCAAATCTCGGTAAGCGGATAACCTTGTTCATCGTATGTAAAATAAACACTTCGGTCGGCAAATATAAATCCTTTGGTTTCAACAGGTCTGTACTCTCCGTTCAGGATTTTAAATTTCTGCCATTTCGATTGGTATGATGGCACAGAGGCTGTATAAAAACCTGAAGAAAACACATATAAATCTGTTTTTTCAGCCACTCCCTTATCGTTATAAGTTACAATTTCTACCCGGGTATCTTTCCCCAGCCAATACAATATATTGTTTCTGATAAAAGACCGATACTCAAAAGGATTTTCAGGGGTTACAGCATATTGAAACTCATCGGTCAAATCGGACTTTTGATTGTAGAATAGCCAGCAATAGGTACGGACTTTAGTTGTTTCAATATTTTCGGTGAGCAACAACTTGTTAAAAACTGAATCGTAGTAGTATTTAGTCAGTCCTTCAGCGTTTTCAACGTAATACTTAGCCAGTATTTTCCGTCCATCAGGCAGATATTCCCGATAACTATCCAGTTGAAAAAGTCTATTATTTATTTTCTTTGGTTTTGGATAAATAATACCCTTCTGAAGCAGTTTATACTTACTTACTGAATACACATTTTTCGATTGATATGCATCCAAATCTTCATACGCATCTCTTAATGTGAGATTCTTGATATTCATATTGACCGATGTTTTCTTTTCCTGCGCATAAACGAAAAAAGGAAGAAAAACAAATAGTAAGGCTGAGATAGAACAAAGATGTTTCATAATTGACAAGTGAATATATGGTACAAAAATACAAATAATTTATATTTTTTTTAATCTTTGAAAAAAACAAAGTTTATGTATGAATAATTAGTATGTTTACCTCTTTCTAATGAGCACAAAAAGACCTCATAAACTAATGTATAGGTTATTATTTCTGTGGAAATGATATTTTGTATATCTTGAAAATTTTAAAACTGGAAATGAAATATGTATCTAACTATTTTTGTGCTAAAACCATTGAATTATTTAAATGCACTGTCGGTTGTTTTAGATTGTAAGTTGCTTATTTATTAATCTGAGTTGTTAGTTTAATTTTCACAGTTAATTGTTTCAGAAAAGCAGGTCGAAATTTCAAAAAGCTATTGATATGATTAGAACTGTGATTTCCTTTTCGACAACCGCAGTTCTAGTAATGAGAAATATTGTAGGTCATTTAAAGAATTTGATTTTATTAAATTGCCCCAAAATAATATCAATAAATCGAAATCAATGAGAAAAATTCAGTAATTGTTTCTAAAAGAATGTATTAACTAAAGTAATTTATCGCAGCTAAAACTGAAAAATGGAAATTAATCTATAGAGATAGAATAAATATTCTTTTTCTATCTCATTTAAATCCAAATGAATAATGCTTTAAAATAAATGAAAAAATTAGTTGCTTTTAAGAATATTACATTTGCATGAAAAAATAAAAAGCAGTACTTTTGCACAAATTTGGACAAAACCCAAGGTATACACTAAACGAAGTGTGAAAGCCTTTGAAAAAGTTCCGCACTACAGCGAAATTTGATAATTTTTTAAAATATTTATGCAAAAGTACAAGCCCCTTCATTTAGTTTTGGAAGATGGCACCGTTTTCGAAGGGAAATCCTTTGGTTATGAAAAAGCGGTTGCCGGTGAAGTAGTCTTTAACACAGCCATGGTCGGGTATCCCGAGAGTCTCACCGACCCCTCCTACGCAGGTCAGCTGTTGACGATAACGTTCCCGTTGGTTGGGAATTACGGCGTTCCGAACGACATCATTCAAAACGGACTTTCTACTTTTTACGAATCGGAAAAAATTCAAGCTACCGGCCTGATTATTTCCGATTTTTCTTTTGAATATAGTCACTGGAATGCTGGGAAAAGCCTGAGCGAGTGGTTGATAGAAAATGAAGTTCCCGGAATTTTTGGAGTTGATACCCGTGAGTTGACCAAGCTGGTTCGTGAAAAAGGAACCATGCGAGGTAAGTTTGTTTTTCCTGATGGAGATGACATTGAGTTTATCAATCCGGATGATGAAAATCAGGTAGCCAAAGTAAGCTGCAAGGAAATAATTTCATACGGAAACGGTAAACACCGTGTACTTTTGGTTGACTGCGGAGTAAAACATAACATTATCCGTTGCTTGCTGAAACGCGACACAACAGTGATTCGTGTGCCATGGGATTATGATTTCAACCACATTGAATTCGACGGTTTGTTTATTTCAAACGGTCCGGGTGATCCTGAATATGCGCAGGACACTGTTCGCCACATTCAGGTTGCAATGAAAACCGGAAAACCAATTTTCGGTATTTGTATGGGTAATCAGTTACTTTCGGTAGCCGGTGGAGCAAAAACCTACAAACTGAAATACGGACACCGCAGTCATAACCAGCCGGTACAATTGGTTGGAACACAACGTGCCTTTATTACTTCGCAGAATCACGGTTTTGCCGTTGACAATAAAACACTCGGAGCTGACTGGGAACCATTATTCGTAAATATGAATGATGGCACCAACGAAGGTATTCGTCATAAAACCATGCCCTGGTTCTCTGCTCAGTTCCACCCTGAAGCTGCTTCAGGTCCAACCGATACAGAATTTTTGTTCGACGTATTTATCAAAACAATAGAAGCCTCCCCAAGCCCCTCCAAAGGAGGGGATGTAAAGTTAGCTGGATTTGATGTAATTTCGTTAATTGAAGAAGAGTTAAATGCAAAAAAAAATAATTCTTCAAATTCACCAAAAGCAGACTTTCTACGGACATTCTCTGAAGCCTCCCCTTCGGGGAGGTTTGGTGGGGCTAAGGTATTAGTTCTTGGTTCAGGTGCATTGAAAATTGGTGAAGCCGGGGAGTTTGATTACTCAGGTTCGCAGGCTTTGAAAGCGCTGAAAGAGGAAGGAATCCAGACCGTACTTATCAACCCGAACATTGCCACCGTGCAAACCTCTGAAGGTATTGCCGACAAAGTATACTTCCTACCCGTTACTCCCGATTTTGTAGAGCGTGTTATTGAAAAAGAACGTCCTGACGGTGTTTTCCTTTCATTTGGCGGACAAACGGCACTAAACTGTGGTGTGGCACTTTACCGGGATAAAATCTTTGAAAAATACGGCGTACGCGTTCTTGGAACTCCGGTACAATCGATAATCGACACTGAAGACCGTGAGATTTTCAACAGCAAATTAGCCGAAATCGATGTAAAATATATCAAAAGTGAAGCTGTAAACGACCTCGAAAATGCTGTACGTGCAGCTAACGAACTGGGTTATCCGGTAATTGTACGTGCTGCTTATGCATTAGGAGGCTTGGGTAGCGGATTCTGCGACAAC
The DNA here is from genome assembly GCA_037134195.1 of Paludibacter sp. Classification (GTDB taxonomy): domain Bacteria; phylum Bacteroidota; class Bacteroidia; order Bacteroidales; family Paludibacteraceae; genus Paludibacter. The sequence goes on from JBAXMR010000016.1 coordinate 31,025, forward strand.
GACGATGAATTGAGAACGTTGGTTGGAAAGGCATTTGCTTATTCAGATCAGGTGCTGGTTGAAAAATCGCTCAAAGGCTGGAAAGAAATTGAATATGAGGTAGTTCGTGACCGTTACGACAACTGTATCACGGTTTGTAATATGGAAAACTTCGATCCACTTGGTATTCATACCGGTGAAAGTATTGTAGTTGCTCCTTCGCAAACGCTTACAAACACAGAATATCACAAACTTCGTGAACTGGCTATCCGCATTATCCGTCATATCGGCATTGTGGGTGAATGTAATGTTCAATATGCTTTCGATACCGTTTCTGAAGATTACCGTGTGATTGAGGTAAACGCCCGTTTGAGCCGTTCTTCAGCTTTAGCTTCAAAGGCAACCGGTTATCCGCTGGCTTTCGTGGCTGCCAAACTTGGTTTGGGTTACGGACTTCCTGAATTAAAAAACTCAGTTACTAAAGATACTTCAGCATTCTTCGAACCTGCACTCGACTATATTGTTTGTAAAATTCCACGTTGGGATTTGGGTAAATTCCAGGGCGTTAGCCGTCAGTTAGGTTCAAGTATGAAGTCGGTAGGCGAAATCATGTCTATCGGACGTAATTTCGAAGAAGCATTCCAGAAAGGTCTGCGTATGATTGGATTAGGCATGCACGGATTTGTGGCTAACAAAGATATGTTTGCCGATGATTTGGACACTGCACTTTCAAAACCAACCGATAAACGTGTTTTTTACCTTGCACAGGCTTTGCACAGCGGTTATTCGGTTGACAGATTGCACGACCTGACCAAAATTGACCGTTGGTTCCTGCATAAATTGCAACGCATTGTAACGCTGGAACACAAACTTCATACTTTCAATTCACTAGAAACTTTGCCAACCGAATTGCTGGCTGAAGCCAAACTAACTGGTTTCTCTGATTTTCAGCTAACCCGTTTGGTAACAAAATGCAGCAACGACGAAATTGATGAGAAAATAAAAATTACCCGCGAATATCGTAAAAAACTGGGTATCGTACCGGTGGTGAAACAAATTGATACGCTGGCAGCCGAATATCCTGCACAGACCAACTATTTGTACCTGACCTATGGCGGAACAGCCAGCGATGTAAAATACCTTGGCGACCACCGCTCTGTAGTGGTTCTGGGTTCAGGTGCTTATCGTATTGGATCGTCGGTTGAGTTCGACTGGTGTGGTGTAAATGCGCTAATGACCATTCGCAAAGAAGGTTTCCGCTCGGTTATGATTAACTACAACCCCGAAACTGTTTCGACCGACTACGATATGTGCGACCGTCTGTACTTCGACGAATTAAGCTTCGAACGGGTTATGGACATTATCGAAATGGAAAACCCAATGGGAACTATCGTTTCTACGGGTGGGCAGATTCCGAATAACTTAGCATTGAAACTTGCGGGTGAAAATGTAACCATACTTGGCACACAAGCCGTTGATATTGACCGAGCTGAAGACCGTCATAAGTTCTCGTCGATGCTCGATGTATTGAAAATAGACCAGCCACGTTGGAAAGAACTTACAACTTTCGAAGATGTAAACGAATTTGTTGAAGGAATTGGATTCCCTGTATTGGTAAGACCTTCGTACGTGCTTTCGGGTGCTGCCATGAATGTTTGCCACGACAAATCACAACTCGAAAACTTCCTGAAGCTGGCAACCGATGTATCGAAAAAACATCCGGTAGTTATTTCTGAGTTCCTTGAACGTTGTAAAGAAATAGAAATTGATGCGGTTGCTAAAAATGGTGAAGTGTTGGTTTACGCCATTTCGGAACACGTGGAATTTGCCGGAGTACACTCAGGCGATGCCACCACGCAGTTTCCTCCGCAAAAAATCTATGTAGAAACTATTCGCCGTATCAAGAAAATAGCGAGCGAAATTGCCAAATCATTGAATATATCAGGACCATTTAACATTCAATTTCTGGCTAAAGACAATTATATCAAGGTTATTGAGTGTAACCTGCGTTCTTCACGCTCGTTCCCTTTCGTTTCGAAAGTATTGAAACTGAACTTTATCGAACTGGCAACCAAAGTAATGCTTGGTCTGCCGGTAGAGAAACCTGAGAAATCGGCCTTCGACCTTGACTACGTGGGTATCAAAGCGTCGCAGTTCTCTTTCCACCGCCTGCAACAGGCCGACCCTGTGTTGGGTGTGGATATGGCTTCGACCGGTGAAGTGGGTTGTATTGGCGACGATTTCTCGGAAGCAATTCTGAAATCATTGCTTTCAGTTGGTTTCCGTATTCCAAAGAAACGCATTTTGATTTCTTCGGGCGAAGTAAAATCGAAAGTTGAACTTTCGGATGCCTGTGCATTGCTTCAAAAGAAAGGTTATGAACTGTATGCTACGCGCGGAACACAACGATTCCTTGAAGAAAACGGCGTAAGTGCTACTGCGGTGAAGTGGCCGGACGAAGAAGGAGAATTCAATGTTAAGGATATGTTGTCAAACAAACAATTTGATTTGGTAATCAATATCCCGAAAAACACTACCGAGCGTGAATTGCGTAATGATTATGCCATTCGTCGTGGTGCTATTGATTTCAACATTCCGCTGCTGACCAATGCCCGACTTGCTTCTGCCTTTATCACGGCATTTTGCAGCAAGAGTATGGAAGATATTAAGATTAAGAGCTGGGATGAATACTAAAACAGTTTATAATTTATAGTTTATAATTTAAGACAGTCGGTTGCAAATTTGCAATCGACTGTTATTGTTTTTCCTGTTTTTGATATGAAAAATTCAAAAATGATTTATATAATTGATTTACAGCATTCTCTAACATATTCATTGTGATGACTTGCATGTCCTACTCAAATCACTCTGGAAATAATACCGCATTTCAAAAAACTATGATAATACATGAATTTGAAAAAAGCTTGAAGTATGAGCAATCAAAATTTACAACCAACAATAGGTTTTATTTTGATAAATTGGGAGCAACAAAAATAGAGCGAATTGAATTTATCAACGAGGAAGAAAAACAATTGCAAAGAAAAGATATAGACCTATACATTACTAAAGGAGGAAAACGTATATCGGTTTCAGAAAAAGACAGAAGAGTCAATTTCAATGATATTATAATTGAATTTTACAGTGTATATCATAAAAAAATCAGAGGTTGGATGGATTATTCAGAAGCCGAATATTTAGCTTATTTTGTTCCGGTTAAGGTCGTATGGATAAATAAAAAACAGCTGGTTGAATTTTACAAAAATGAGCTAAAACCAGCCGTTCCAGATCAATTCTTTGACGAGCTAAAAAGCTGTAACAAAATTAAATCCACAAAAAACATAACTATTCGTGCTGAAAAAGAAAATATCACTTTAGTTGCTGCATATAATCCGACCTATATTACTATGAATGTATGTTTAGGTTTTGACTTACTTACCAAATTAAGTATTGATTATGAAGTCTTTCCATTTAAATAAAAATCATTTATCCTTTTAGTTGCTATTTCATAGTATTTTTTACTTATTTCATAACCAATAAAATTTCTGTTACCAGTGATTGCAGCAATTGCTGTAGAACCCGAGCCCATAAACGGATCTATAATAATATCGTTTTCATTGCTACTTATTTCAATAAATGGAATACATACTTTCAAGGGTTTTTGAGTTTTATGCTCAGTTCTTTCTTTTCCCATACAAATAGGAGTTTGAATGAAATTATGCATCTCATTTACAGGTTTATGATTCCAGGTTTTGGGTGTACCTTTTGAGAAATGTACAATGAGTTCCATGCTATTTGCATACATCTTGCGAGTATAAATTGCCGGGAAAGGATTTGTTTTATGCCAATGAATAACTTTTCGGAATTGAAATCCAGCATTCGAAACCATTTTGTTTAAATATGAAACAAAATCATCTCCGCAGAATATATAACCGCTTGCACCGGGTTTTGAAATTCGATAAAGTTCCTTAAGTGTTTCATTCATAAAGTCTAAGTACTGTTCTTCCGAATCAAACAAATCAAATTCAAATTCAGTAACAACATCTTTGTGGTTCTTCAAACTTTTAAGGTTCTTAGCTCTATATTGATAATATGGTGGGTCTGTAAAAATTAAGTCTATACATTCATCAGGCAATTTCTTCATTCCATCGATACACGAATTATTGTGAATCTTATTTAGTTCTAATGTGTTTTTTATGTTTTGCATGAATTTTTAAATTGACGATGTAATATTCACAAAAAGACCTTTTTTCTTTACTTACTTCCAGTGTTTTTTTTACATCTATATTGCTAATCAACTAAATCTATCAAAAAGTCGATTAATTGTGTGGATAATAATTTATTTAGAATGAAAGATATTCAGGAAATTTCGTGGAACAGATGTTTCAAAGCTTACCACTTCAGTAGAAATTGGGTGGTAAAAAGCCAATAATCTGGCATGCAATCCTAATCTGCCAATCGGACTAATTCCTGCTCCATATTTTTTATCACCCACAATAGGATGACCAATATCCTGCATGTGAACTCGAATCTGATTCTTTCGTCCGGTTTCAAGTTCAATTTCGAGCAGGGAATAGTTTTCGTTCGATTTCACACAGCGGTAATGCGTGATGGCTTGTTGACCGCCATTTTCAGTATCGCTCGAATGAATTTTCAAAGACTTTTCGTTTTCGGTCAGCCAGGTTGTAATCGTATCCTGCTCTTTCTCCATTTTGCCTTCTACCAGGGCCACATAAATACGTCTCGTAATAATCCGATGCCAGTTTTCCTGCAAAATCATCTGCACTTCTTTCGTTTTGGCAAACATAATCACACCCGAAGTTTCACGGTCGAGACGATGAACCACGTAAATGCGATTTGCCGAGGAGCTTTTCTTTACATGTGTTTTCAGGATGGAAAAAGCGGTTGTTTCGTCCGAATTTCCTGTGCTGACAGTCAGTAAACCTTCTTTCTTTTCAACTATTATGAGGTATTGATCTTCGAAAATAATTTTCAGTTTGGGGTGGGACAGTTCAACATTACCACGCCCGCTGGTTACTGAAATAAGGTCATTGGGTTGCAATGCCAGATTGAATTGCGTTGTCACTTTATTATTCACCATAATCTGACGGTGAGCCAACAAGGATTTAATAGAATTACGACTCATTCCGCCCATTTTGGCAAGCAGAAAAGTCATTAGTTCGATTGGTTCTGAAACTTTCAGTTTGGTCTCTTTGGGAGCGGGAATTGGTTTGGGTTTATTTCTCATCAGTATTAATTACTATTTATTCATTTACTATTTACAATTTCTTTAGACAATTTCGAACGACTAAACACCAATTAACCAATCAACTAATTAACTAATCACCAATCAAGCTTTTTACTACCGCCAAAGCTGCATTTTCACCATCTACCGCTGAGGAAGTAATTCCACCGGAATAGCCGGAACCTTCACCGGCAGGGAAAAGTCCTTTGATAACTGTATGTTGACCGGTTTCACTATCGCGTGGAATGCGAACCGCTGCTGAAGAGCGTGACTCCACTCCTACTACCACGGCATCGTTGGTCAGATAACCGCGCATTTTACGGTCGAACTTTTTAAATCCTTCGCGTAAACGGTTGGATATGTTTTCAGGCAACCAGAAATGCATAGGCGAAGAAATAAGTCCGGGTAAATACGAGCATTCCGGCAAATCAGCCGAAAGTCTGCCTTTTACAAAATCGCCCAAACGCTGTGCCGGAGCAACCTGACCAAGTCCACCGTTATTTTTATACGCCAGATTTTCAACGTATTGCTGAAACTTCAATCCGGCTAACTCACCGTATTCCTGAAATTCAGCCGGAATATCTTCGGGACGAATTTCAACTACAATGCCGGAATTGGCAAAAGGCGAATTCCGTTGCGAAGCAGACATACCGTTCACTACAATTTCGTTCAAACCACTTCCGGCTGGCACAATATGACCACCCGGACACATACAGAATGAGTAAACCCCACGTTCATTCACCTGATCCACCAGATTATAACTGGCAGCCGGCAGATAGGGTCCGCGCTCTTTACAATGGTATTGAATACTGTCAATAAGCGACTGCGGATGCTCAACCCGAACACCCATGGCAAAACCTTTGGCTTCGAGGGCAATTCCCTGATTATGCAGCATTTCATATATATCGTGAGCCGAATGACCGGTTGCCAGAATCAATGCGCTGGCTTTGAAAACACTGCCATCAGCGGTTTTGCAACCCACAACCTGATTATTTTCAATCAGAATTTCAGTCAGTTTTTGTTCAAAATGAATTTCTCCACCATGCGAAGTAATTGTTTTACTGATATTCTCAATTACCACAGGCAATTTATCAGAACCAATATGCGGATGAGCTTCGAACAAAATATCTTCTGCAGCACCGTGGTAATGGAAAACTTGCAGAATGCGGTCGGTATTTCCTTTCTTTTTAGAGCGGGTATAGAGTTTTCCATCCGAAAAAGTCCCTGCTCCACCTTCACCAAAACAATAATTGGAATCAATTTCTATTCCTTTGTTCCGGTTCAGTTGGGCAATATCCACTTTACGGTCGTGGGCATTTTTACCACGTTCCAAAATGATCGGTTTTAATCCCAATTCAATCAGTTTCAGCGCGGCAAACAAACCAGCAGGACCTGCACCGATGATTAAAACCGCTTGTTTTGTTCCAACAAACTGGTAATCAAACTCCACTTTAGGGGCTTCGGGTGCTACTTCATCCCAATAAACATCAACGGTTATATTCACTTTCGGCTGAAACGAGCGGGCGTCGATTGATTTCCGGATGGTTCGTAAGCGGGTGATTCGTTGAGGTGAAATAACCAGTTTATCGCCCACTTGCTTGGTCAGTAATTCTTGTTTTTCGGCAAATTCGGGAGTGAGAACAAGTTGAAGTTCGGTATGCATAATCAGAATTAAATTTGAGCACAAAGATACACAAAATTAATCGCTTTTTATTTTAGCTCCATCTTTAGCTCCACCTTCCGATTCAGGCTAGTCCACTTGGGTGAATTCTTCAGCAGACGGGTAAATTCCTTAGTCAACACTTCGCAGGTCGATTTTTTGATAGTCAAATCAGTTGGTGTTCCCGATTTATCTATATAGAAGCTAGCCTGAATACTGGCAACCGAATCCACACAAATGTTTTGTGAACGGTGTTGGTCGTAATATTTTCTGAATTCTTTTTCGCCAAAAACAGTTTTTTTCGTCGAAATTGAAGAAACAGAGCCAGTCATGGAGGTCATTTTTCGTGTTCCATAGCCAACCACCACTACTTCGTTCAATGCCAGTTGCGACTCATTCATCCGAATAATGTTTGAATCGGCATTTGCCAGTATTTCCTTTTTATCATATCCAATGTACGACGCTTCCAGTTTGTCTTTACCAATTGTAGCCGGAAGTTCAAAGTCTCCTGACATATCGGTTACTACTCCCGTATTTTTACCCTTTATCTTAACTGTAGCACCAATTACCGGCTCACCTTTCGCGTCAACAACTTTTCCGGTAATTTTTCCTTTCTGTTTATTCGTAGAGATACGGTTATCTGAAACCGAATTCTGATTCAGTGAACTTGATCCTCGAATCACCACAACTCCTGCCATTCTGCCCTGTAATGCATTATCAGCACTTTCCGGTTTCAGAATTAATGGATTGCTGGGTTCAGATGCACTCTTAAGTTCAACTTTATTTTGAGCAAGCACCGGAGCGATGTCACGCAAAGTATCTGAATCAGTAACTGAAACGGATTGAGTATTTCCGGAAACTGCCCTCTTTGATTCAACAATTTTTGAAGTTTCTACAACTTTCTGTTTCTCAATATGCTGAGCAAGGACTTTTTGAGTCGATTCAGTTGTTGGATTAAAAGTGTCGATAGTATCTTTTGGAGGAATGACCACTGCTTTTGGTACTCTGAAAGCCTCATTATGGGGTTTTTGCATTTCATAGCGCAACAAACTTCCGATTCCCAGCAACAGAACAATAGAAGCAGCCACTCCTACTGCCCATAGTCGATAATTAACCCACTGTTTCCGCTTAGTTGCATTTTGCTGAAGTTGATTCTCAATTTCCTGAATAACCGACAGATGGTCACCCGGCACAGTATCGAAACCATCAATGGCATCCTGTAAAAAAGGATCATTCATGGCTTCGCGTTCCAGCTGGTTGGCTTCTTTTCCGCGTCGTTTTCCCTGTATGTAATCTGTCAGTTTCATAATGAGTGACCCCCCAACCCCCTGAAGGTGGAGTTAAGAGTTAGCATCATCTGGTTTTTATTTTTGTTATTCACTTTATTTTAAATCTTTATTGAAATAATTGATACTATTTATTCCCCCTTCAGGGGTTTGGGGCTCTCTTCTTTTCCCCCTTTAGGGGGTTAGGGGGCAGTTTGTTTTAATACCCTAAGTATACAACTCTTTAAATTTCGTTTCCCGTTCTGAATATAGCTTTTCACCTTACTCAATGCAAAACCGGTTAAATCAACAATATCAGCATACGATTTATCCTCATAAAAAAAGTAATTAACACTCACACGTTGCTCATCAGGCAAAGTCGTGAGGCAATATTCAAGTGCCTCGGTTTCTTCCTGCGATTGTGCTATATCTGTTAGAGTAAAAATAGCCTGATTTTCCACAAGCACTTCTTCTATATTAATATAATTTAGTTGTTTTTCCTTCCGCAATACCTGTAAACAATGATTTTTGGCAACACTGTACAACCAGCTACGGAAATTATTGATCTCGTATTGAGCTACTTTCTCAACCAGGGCTTCGAAAATATCCATAACGGCATCCTGAGCCATTTCCTTGTTATTCAGGTATTTCAAACAAAGTCCATACAACAGCGGAATATATCGCCTGTATAATTCTCCGAAAAAGCTCGCATCGCCACTTTCCACAAAAGCACGAAGCAAATTTTCTTCCGAATAGTCCGATATTTTCCCTTTGATTTTCAACAAGATAAGTATTTCTACATTTTTTTATTCCACAAAAGTAAAAAAAAATCGCTGCGGTTTATGGAATTTGAATGGAAAATGTATCTAATAAGTAAAAGAACTTTCAAATAAAATTATTCATATTTAAAAACAAAAGTCATGAAAACAAGAAAAAACAGATTGGTTGTAATCCTAACATTGGTTTGCACACTTGCAGGCAGTATTTTTGCACAACAAATTCAGGTTTCGGGTATCGTTACCGACGCGAAAAGCCACCAACTCCTTATCGGAGTAAGTGTAAAAGAAAAAAATTCGAACAAAGGAACTCTGACCGACACGAAAGGACATTACAGCATTAGCACACAAAAAGGGAAAAAATTAGTATTTAGCTATATTGGCTATGAAAAATCGGTAATGGTCGTAAAAAGTGAAACACTGGACGTTGCCATGAAAGAAGACACAAAATCCCTGGAAGAAATTGTTGTTGTAGGTTATGGAACCCGAAAAATGACTTCTATGACCGGTGCAGTTACATCTGTTCGGGGTGTTTCGAATGGAAAAATGGCAGCACCTGCTATTTATGATTATAAATGTCAGTCTTCTATTTCAATAGTTCAGTCGGTGAATCAAAATTCGGAAGAATATGGCAGCTTCAGGGAAAACCGCTTTAATACAGCCAGAGAACAGCCACTTTCCACCTTCTCGCTTGATGTGGATGCTGCTTCGTACGGTAATATGCGCCGAATGATTAATCAGGGACAACTGCCCGCGAAAGATGCTATTCGTACCGAGGAATTAATCAATTATTTCAGCTACAATTATCCTCAACCCACCGGAAAAGACCCGGTGAATATAGTTACCGAAATGGCTGTTTGTCCCTGGAATGCAGAACATAAACTGGTGAAAATCGGCGTAAAAGCCCGTGAAATACCTTCCGAAAAACTGCCATCTTCCAATTTTGTATTTCTGCTGGATGTTTCCGGTTCAATGAGCGACCCGAACAAACTGGATCTGGTAAAATCGTCTATTAAATTACTAACCAATAATCTCCGAAAGACCGACAAAGTAGCTATTGTGGTATATGCCGGTGCGGCAGGAGTAGCACTCGAATCGACTGAAGGAACAGATAAACAGAAAATCATGGAAGCGGTCGAAAGTCTGCATGCCGGTGGTTCTACTGCCGGTGGCGAAGGCATTATGCTGGCTTATAAAATTGCCGAAAAGAATTTTATACCGAATGGCAACAACCGCATTATTCTTTGCACCGATGGCGATTTCAATGTTGGAATTTCAAGTCCGGATGAGTTGGAAAAAATGATCGAATCGAAACGCAAAACAGGAGTTTATCTCACTGTGCTGGGATATGGAATGGGCAATTACAAAGACAATAAACTGCAAATTCTGGCCGAAAAAGGAAATGGCAATCATGCCTATATCGATAACATTCAGGAAGCAAACAAAGTGCTGGTCAATGAATTTGGCAGCACCATGTACACCGTGGCGAAAGACGTAAAAATTCAGGTGGAATTTAATCCGGCTTATGTAAATGCTTATCGCCTGATTGGTTACGAAAGTCGTTTGCTAAACAAAGAAGATTTCAACGACGACACCAAAGATGCAGGCGAACTTGGTTCCGGTCATACTGTTACCGCCTTGTACGAAATTATGCCGGTTGGGGTAAAAAATAATTTTGGGGGTGTTGATAACCTAAAATATCAGAAAACTACGGCAACCAATTCAGATGAAGCCAGCGTAAATTCTACCGAAATGCTTACCGTAAAGCTCCGCTACAAAGAACCAAGCGGAACAACAAGTGAAAAAATAGAAGTTCCGGTACTTGCCGGCGATATCAACAAAAAACCAACTGCCGATTTTCAGTTTATAGCGGCTGTTGCCATGTTCGGGCAATTGCTCCGCAAGTCGGATTTCAAAGGTAATGCAACGTATGCCAAAGTGATTGAACTAGCTAATAACGGCATTGGAACGGATGCTCATGGCTACCGACGGGAGTTTGTACGGTTAGTAGAATCGGTAAATCAACTAGTAAAATAAATATAAGTGATACGATGACTTAAAGTCATCGTATCACTATCAAAATAAAATATCAACCCTTTAAAATTTCCCAAAAATGAAGAAACTCCTTATTTTATGTATGTTGGTACCCGTGCTGACATTGGCTCAGAATACTGTCAACGATAAACAGATAGTTGTTGCGGGTTATGCCGAAGCAGAAGTTGAACCGGATGTAGTAGTGCTTAGTATGTCGCAAAAGGAAACCGAAAACCTGAAAGACGAAAGCAATGTGGTAAAAGCCGAAAACGATATTTCAGCCTTTCTGAATGCTATCGGTGCAGGTCGGGAATGTTTCACAGTCGACCGCTATAATGTCAATTCAAAGATAAACTTTATCTCTTCCCGTGTGAAAGTAAATAAATCCTATAAAATTGTTTTAAAGAAAATCAATCTGATGGATACTGTTGTTGGCAAGTGTATGGAAGTGGGTATGCAAAACCTGTATGTGGCTAAAACAGAATATAGCAAATCGGATAGCCTTCAGAATGATTTATTAATCAGAGCCACTAAAGCTGCAAAGCGCAAAGCTGAAACGATTGCTAAAACACTGAATCTGAATCAGATCAAGCTATTCAATTTTCTGGAAACCAATCCCAACAATGGGATGGGAAATTTCTACAGTAATTCTCAACTTGATGAAGTTGCAGTAGTTGGTTATGGTACTCAGGCAAAATCACGGACAGGCAGTTCCCTGACGCTGAGTAAATTATTTTTCTCCAAAACGATTTCTGCCCGATTCGAATTTCAATGATAATATAATTAGTTCAAATGAGCACTTATCTTAAAACAATGAGGGTTTCACTGCAGGTGAAGCCCTCAATTGTTATTGGAAGTCTCAGAAAACGATTGTTTGTGGTTTCTTATCAATCTGTTTTTCCCTTGAATATCATGTAAATTGCCATAGCATGACCGTGTCCCAATTCAAATTCATCTTTAAGCCAATTCGTTATTTCGGTCGCTTTCACTGTTTTCACTAGTTCTCCATTTTTCAAAAAACCTTTTTCCTCTGCCAATCTTTTGAAATCGGCAGGGCTTTTACCTGTCCTCGCTTTTATATTGTCTATGTACGCCTGAAATGACATATTAATTTAAATTTTGTTTGAGTTTAATTTATGATAGTAAATGTATGAAACTGCCAGAATTCCAAACACCAGCAAAGGGAAAAAGGTTTGCCCGTTAATGCCGTCGACTGCTGCATGACTAATGGCTGCAAACATGAAATCAAAAGCAAAACCTGCATAAGCCCATTCTTTTATTCGTTTTGGAACTTGCGGAATAACTAATGCCAAGACTCCAAAAACCTTAAAAACAACCAATGCGTTTCCAAAATACTCCGGATAACCCAAATGTCTGATCCCTTCTTTTGCCAATTCTGTTTGTGAAGTAAGAGCTGGCATTAATCCTTCAAATAAAGCGATTATTATTGTCGCTGTCCAAAATACAATTTTTTCTTTCTTCATTTTCTTTTTTAATTAATTTGTAAGTATCTGATTTTTTGATAATTTCCAATGCTTGCTTTACAGTTTTGAAGCAACCCTGATTTGTTCCTTTACATGCGAATCTATTGTGTCGGCAATGTTTTTTACTACTAATTGTACCCACAGAAAACTCAATAAACCTTTTACTGTTATCGTACTGGTTATTTTCAGTCCGGCTGAAGTATCCTCTAATTTATGGTCGTAATACATTTTGGCCAGTGGAAATTTCCCTAATTCCAGGCAATGTGCATTTTCAGTAACTTCAACTAATTCTACTTTGACTAATCTTCCTCTTTGGGGTTGTATAATATAGTGATTCCCGGCTTCAAATTTACCTTCAAGTTTTGCAAATTCAATTTCAGTATTCCAAACATGCCAACTATTTATATCACTAAACAGCCTCCACAATTGTTCTTTTGTAGCTTCTTTTGTTACAACAGTATGAGATCTTGTCCACATTGTATTTCCGGCTTTTATTATTCATTGAAATATTTGAAATAATAAACAGCTTTTGTAATAGATTTGTTTAAACCCTGAAATGAGATTGAGGAAGCTAGCTGTATTTTTAGCTTAATCGCACTTGTATAAATCAGGTTGTGACTTATTCGGCTCATGCAGGTTTGTGGTTAGAAGAGTTATAGATTGGGAATACCAATCTGTAATGCTCCGAACTATAAACTACCGACTCCTAAGAAATAAATGATGAATAGAACGCTGATTTTCGCGGTTTAAGTTAATCGAAGATGCCGACTTGACGGTATTTTAAACGGATTATTAAAATGCAAGCATTTTTGATTTTGCTCTTTAATCAATACCGATTTATCGGTATTGATTATCCGGTTTTTTATCCGTTAAATCAGCGTAAATCAGCGTTCCATTCTCTTTTCTTTTGTTTCTTTTAATTTTTAGATTGGTATTCCCAATCTGTAATGCTATAAACTAAATTATCCTGTAAATCTCCATGATATGTTTCAGAATATCATCGAAATCAATTTTTAAGTCAATCAGTTTACCCGTATGAACATCAAAAACCCATCCATGAACGGTTAGTTCGCGCTCAAAATAAGCTTTTTGAACATCGGCTGTTTTAATCACATTCACACATTGCTCCTGCACGTTCAATTCCACCAGCCGTTTATAGCGTTCATCTTCTACATCAATATTGTTTAACTCATCTTTATGAAGTCGGTACACATCACGTATGCTACGAAGCCACGGATTGAGTATTCCCAAATCTTTCGACTGCATGGCGGCTTTAATCCCCGTACAGTAATAATGTCCGCACACAATGATATGTTTTACTTTCAGGTGCGAAACAGCATAATTTACCACCGACATGGCACTCAGGTCGTTGTTTGATACCATGTTGGCAATATTCCGGTGTACAAATACTTCACCGGGCTTTACTCCCATTAGCTCTTCAGCAGTTACGCGACTATCCGAACAGCCAATATAGAGTATTTCAGGGTTTTGTCCGGTCGAAAGGTTTTTGAAATATGCTTCGTCACATTTCAACTTTTCAGCTATCCACTTTTCGTTATTTTTGAAAATTTGTTCTATATTCATTGTGATTGATTGTTGTTTAATAGTTAACCATTTAGACAAAAAACTCACTAACAGAAGATTTTTTATTCCTCACAATTCAAACAAAAGAATTTCAGCATTGTTTTGCAAATAAAAAAACTGCTTGTATTTGGTTCTACAAGCAGTCACAGAAAATTTCTTTTAAAACAGGTTAATCATAATTGGTTAACTATTGAGTAAATGTACCTTAAAATCGTTAAACCAACTTGAAACATCAATAGCTCCCGGGAACATAATCATAAATGTAGCAATAAGAAGTATTACATGCAAAACATGTTCAATTACACTGAATGTAGCCACATAGTTGTAATCATTTGAATCCCAGTAATGTTTTTTAATTTTAGTGAAAAAATAATCTTCAACAAAGTGTAACAAGGCTGTGACCAAACAAAACATCAGGGTTTGTATAAGTGTAAGACCTAAAATAATCGGGCTGAAGATTACAAAAACAAGTATATAAATACCTACATGTTTCAATAAATACAGTACACTCTCAATTTTTTGTTGGCGGAGTTTCTGGTTCTGAAGCACAGAATCACCAATAATGTGCAAGAAAATAAGCATAATGATTTTTACCATAATAGTCTGTTTTAAGATAGTTTGTGTTTATCAAGTGAATAAATTCAGTTTTATGTCAATCAAATTTCAACTTTTCGGAAGAAGAGAAAAATATCTCCCGGCAAATTTAGAAATAAATTCCAAAGATTTGTTTTTTCAGACTAAGAACCACTACATTTAACCAATTTAAACAAGTTGATGGCTTGATTTATCTGATATGCACTCAGTCATATTGATAACTGAAGAAATATTTATCTTCTACCCCAATGTCGTTTAGATAAGGAATTTCAAATTTCAGGATAATTCAAATAATCTAATAAGGGTATTTTGCTTGTTGAATTATATCTACTAAGGGTTTAAATACCTGATTTATAATAATTAACCCTTAGTAGAGAGAATATACTATTTTGACTTCCCCTTATTTCTTTGTAAATGCTAAACTAAACGACATTTTTTTCTACCCTGAAATATTTAGTTTTTAATCAGTAAACTTATTTTATTATCATTTTCTGAATTGTACTTTTACCGCCAGCACAAACAATAACAGTGTAAACTCCCGGGCAAAGTACGGTATCAGTAACTGCACTGGTCGATGTAAAAACTTTATTTATAATGCATTGACCCATAACATTATAAACCACAATTGAAGTATCACCGGTTATATCGCCATTAATCATTAGCCGCCCATTAGCATTGGTTGAAATATAAACATTGGGCTTTTCTGCTGATGCATCGATTGCTGTTATTGCTGATGGTGCATGAATTATCACTCTGAAACGGCTCATATCTGATGTTGCATCGGATGTAAATGAATAATATTTGCCATCGCTCAAATCTGTCATAATTGGTTTATCTATATTCCGGAAATCTTTCAGAATAATCTGTGTGCAGGGAGCAAAATTTGTGATTTCCGAAGCTTTAATACTAAAATTTCCGGAAACGGTGGTTGAAAATCCAAGTAAAATCTCTGTATCGTAAGGAATATTGCTCAATCCGTTGATAGCAAGTTGTTCATTTTCAGAAACTGTGTAGATTTCGGCTGCTATAGCTGAGTTATTAAACATTTTAGGAGAATCGTAATCATCATACACGTTAGAAGCCGCCGGATTAGAATAGATTATAGTTTCATCGGTGTTAGTTCCGTTTGAAACCTGTAAATGCAATACCTGCTGATTCAAATTAGTTAGTTCTTTGGCTTTCAATGCATTATTTCCGTAGTCGGAATGTACTCGTTTTGAATTATCTACCGATAAAACAGCCTGTGCCTGACCCTCATTTACACGAACCCAAAAAGCCTGCAAAGGAGGAATAAGATTTGTAATTCTTTTTATTCCGTTT
Organism: Paludibacter sp.; assembly: GCA_037134195.1. Classification (GTDB taxonomy): domain Bacteria; phylum Bacteroidota; class Bacteroidia; order Bacteroidales; family Paludibacteraceae; genus Paludibacter. The sequence continues at coordinate 46,963 of JBAXMR010000016.1, forward strand.
GAAGTTCCCAAATGAGCTGTTGAATTATAGGTATCAAATATATAGGCATTTGCATTGTTTATTGTTCTGTACCACATTGTAGTAAGTAAATTATTTTTATCAACCTGATCCCAGTCTAAATAGGAAGGATAAGGATTACCAACCAAATTAAAACCTTCTTTGTTCTGACCGGTTGTACGTGTAACGTTAATAGACTGAGTCCCTGTATTCAAAGTTCCTGAAAAGGTTACAACTCCATCAGAAACTACGCTGACAACATAACCTTTCATAACTGTGAGCGGTGTATTCGAATCACTTATCTGAATCCATGGTGCATCTGAGCCATGAACCTCGTCGTAAAAATACAACGGATTGAGCACTGTTGGAGAAATTACCGAACTGACTGCATTGCTGATAGGAGTGCTAATATACCAGTTACGACCAGTTGTAAGGTATTGTTGTACATACGTGTTTCCCGAATTCAGCGTTCCACCTCCATCGACAAATGTGGCTGTAGCTGTTTCGTTACTTTGAAGTGTCAATGTACCAACTGATAAGGTTTTACCTGAATTAAGGTTTAGCTTTGCTCCCGGATTGAGTACTATAGAATGAACTGTTGAGCTATTATTGATAATTAATTCTACATCTGAAATGACAGTAATATCTGTTCCCGGAAGTAATCCGGAGCTTCCTATATTTCCTGAATTTGTTATAGTTGTAGAAAGCGCAGTTATATCGGTAATAAATGTTGGTGAAACCACTGAATAATTTGCAGAAGGATTATTGTATCCGGTAATGGTTACTGTTTTGCCGGTTCCCACAGAAGCATCAGCAAAAGTGGCTGTTGGTGTTCCAGTAACTTCATAATTTTCGTTATTTACCAATCCTGAAAAAATAGCACTACCGGTAAATGAAGCTGAATTAGTACCATCGTACGACTTACTCAAAGCTGTCAATCCACTGATTGTAAGCGACTTTGTAGAAACTGTACTTGATACTGTAGCTATATTTACCGTAGTCGCTCCCGAAGACACACAACTTATATTGCCTGAATAGGTGTCCGAAACAGCTGTAGAAGATAAACGAACGTAGATTGTTGTTTCGGTTATTGTACCACCCGACTGAATTAAGGTTAGCGTAGAATTATAGCCTGAAGTGCCACCACCTGTTTTTGATATTTCATAGCCTGTAGGTGCAGAAAGAACTATATCAGCTGACAGAAAACTACCTGAAACTTTAAATGTTGTTGGAACAGGGCTTGCAGTACCATAAGTTGAATTAACAGCAGACAGAGTTCCGGTTTTTGTTATGGTTGGGTCTGGTGATTTAATGATTAGTGCAAATCGGGAAGTATTATAACTTAATGCACCCGATGTAAATGCATAACTGTCACCATTCGTAAGATCAGTTGTTACAGGACTACTGCTATTTAATTTGTCTTTAAGCAGAATTTTTGCACCTGTAGGAAAATTACTGAATTGCGAAGCTTTAATGCTATAATTTGCCACTGATGCATTCATTATCAATAAACCAACAGTATACTCGGTATTATACGAAATGCTATTTAACCCGTTAATTGCTAGTTGTTCGCTTCCCGCAACCGTATAAATTTCGGGCAATGAAGTTGAAGCATTAAACATTTTGGGAGAATCATAAGCATCGTAACTGTTTGATGCATTAGGATTGAAATACACGATAGCTTCATCTATATTTGTTCCGTTTGAGATTTGCATACGCAAAATTGGTTGTACTACGGCTGTAATAGATTTAGATTTTAATGCAAAATCTCCACCTGAATTCCGTGAAATAACTTTTGATTGTGACAAACAAATGATTATCAACACAATATATGTAATAAAGAACCGAAATCTACAATTCATAGTGTTATGGATTTACAAAATTTTATTTATGGGCTAAAAATAGAGAAAATATATCAACTCAAAAAATAAATCCAACACTTTTATGACCAAAACACCGATGAATCGTGAATTAATCGTTTTTTCAACACCAATTATATGCTAACTGCCAGTAATGATTTGTTTCGTTTAAGAAATATTAAGTGAAGGTAGGAATAAATTGAAGGTATGAAAAATACAAAATTTCCAAATTGATTATCGTCTCATTTTATCAGTTCATTGAATCAAACTATCAGTTTTATTTTTATAGATAAAATCCGTATTTTTGTAGAAAATTTCCTGTAAATGAAAAAGATAATATCTTACCCACTTTCTATCTTTGCCTATCTCTGGTTTCTTTTCTTCATCTGTCTGTTCCATCCGGTTCAATGGTTTTGTCTCAATGCTATTGGTTATCAGGCACATAAAAAAAGTGTTGATTATCTGAATTTCTTTCTGGTTCGAACTCTTTACTTTCTTTTTTCTTTTGCTGAAATAAAAAACAAAGAATTAATACCCGTAGGTAAACCAATAATATTTACGGCAAATCATCAGGGATTGTTCGATATTATCGGATTTGCGTGGTTATTTCGTAAGTTTCACCCAAAATATGTGAGCAAAATTGAACTTGGTAAGAATATTCCAAGTGTGTCTTACAATCTTAATCACGGTGGGTCAGTGTTGATTGACCGGAAAGATCCCAAACAAGCTCTCCCTGCACTGAAAAAAATGGGTGAATATATTGAGTCGACCAACCGTTCAGCAATTATTTTCCCCGAAGGTACACGCACCCGAGATGGAAAACCCAAAGCTTTTGCTGTCAATGGACTTAAAATTTTATGCAAATATGCGCCCAATGCTTATGTTGTACCGGTTACCATTAATAATTCGTGGAAAGTATTTCGTTATGGTAATTTTCCATTGGGTATTGGAAACCGCATAACTTTCATTATTCACGAACCAATAAAAGTGAGTGAATACGATTTCAATACTTTGCTAGTGAAAACCGAACAGGCAGTTGTAGGAAGCATCATTAGTTAAATGAAGTCTGATGTGATATTATAAAAAAACGCTGTAAATTGTCGTTTTTAAATTGTGTTTTATAACAAGTTAATGGCTTTAAAATAGTTTTACTATTAGTATCTTTTCTGTTAGTAAAGACTTTTTTTTCAAGAAGTTATAGTAATTACAATAATTTATTACCTTTGTATTAAATGTCACAAATACTTCATATATTTGTACTTTTCATTTTTTAATCTAATAATAAAAGATCTCTGATCAAATTCCATACGACTTTAAAAATCAATTATTTACGTATGAAAATAACAAAAGCCCTCATCACTGCTGCCGGTCCAAGTCAACGTAACCTGGCCCTGCAAACTTTAGTGGATAAAGATGGTATCCGCAAATCAGTACTTGAAATTTTAATAGTTGAAGCACGTCAGGCAGGTATTGAAGAAATTGGAATTATCGTACATCCTGACGATGTGGATGTATACCGTAACTTGTTAAATGACGATTCTCAACTCCACTTTATTCCTCAAAATGAAGCTCGTGGTTATGGTCATGCAATTTTATGTGGTGCCGACTTTGTAGGTAACGATTATTTTCTTCATTTAGTTGGTGACCATTTATCAGTTAATCGTTCGAATCAGGCATGTGCAAAGCATCTTGTTGAAATTGCAGTGCAATATAAATGTTCAGTTTCGGCAGTAATTTCAACCCGTGAAAGCCAGATTCCTAATTTCGGAACAGTTGGTGGCAGAAGAATTCATGGAACAAATGATTTGTTTCAGATTGAAAAGGTGATTGAAAAACCTACTCCTACGTTGGCTGAACAAAAACTAATTATTCCGGGTCTGAGAGCAGGACATTACCTGTGTTTTTTTGGTATGCATGTGCTCTCACCTGAAATCATGAAGATATTACAACAAAATTTGGATGAGGCTGAAGACCAGAAAATTGGATTGAGTGAAGCATTAAATGAACTGTCGACAAAAGTGCAATATCTTGCTCTCGAAAAAAATGATTTGCGCTTTGATATCGGTTCACGTTATGGTCTATTAAAAGCTCAGTTAGCCCTGGGGCTGACTGGTGTTGACCGTGACCAGCTTATGACCGAGTTACTGGAGTTTTTTGCAATTCAACGGGTAAATTAGCTAACCAATCTCAACCACCAACATGAGCGAATTAATCAATATCATAATTGCAACTGATCCGGCAATTAAAAACAAATCGCTTGACTTGTTTTGTAAAAATGCATCGTTGCAAACATTACTGGATGAATCACTTTCACTGGAGACTTTCCGAAAAAAAGAAGCAAACTTATATAACCGAGTAAGAGCTTTATTTTTTCTGTATGCCATTCATCGTTTTTACATTCCAATTCTACATAAAATCAGTACTGATGGATTGATTCCTTATGAAGCTTGTGAACATTTACTAAAACGCAGATTTGAAGAGGCAATTCAAACATTTTTGGCAATACAAAAAGAGAACGGACCTAACGAAGGAATTTCAAGTGGACTGGCCGATGCTTACCATCAGTTAGCATTTCAAACTTTAGCCGATCAGGTTAAAATAAGTGTACGTTCTACAGCCGGTAACCGTTGGATGTTTCGTATCAGCCACCCTTCAGATCAACCGCTTAAAATAGTATCTTCCTTATTATCAAAAGACGAGAAATCAGGCATGTATCCTTGTTTACACGAGTCGACACCGGTTCGTATGGATATTAGTCACAGTGGCTGGAGTGATATTTTCTTTTTAGGTATGGATTATCCCGAAGGGGCGAAAGTGTTGAATATTTCAATCGATTTATGTATACGAAATCAGCAAAAAGAATCACTGCCCAAGCCACCAATTGAAACATGGTTACGGGTAATCGATGAACCCGTCATTCGACTGAGTAGTATTGATTTAGCTACATTTGCGGATATCACAGATTTAAACGATATTTTTGATTTTGCCAAAGATTACCTGGGATTACTCAAAGCTGCCATTATTGCATCGGGTATAGTACCTCCTGGTATGGAAGGTTCAGGATTGCCGTTGAGTATATTATTGGAGAAAATGGTAGGTAAAGGTCGTGGTATTGAAATTGCCAGTAAAGTAAACAATATCCCCAAAGGATCACGATTGGCTGTATCTACTAACTTATTGGCTTCACTTATTGCACTTTGCATGCGGGCAACTGGTCAGACCGAAATGCTTACCGGCTCATTGAATGAAGAAGAACGCCGGCTGGTTGCTGCAAAAGCTATATTAGGCGAATGGATTGGTGGCTCAGGTGGCGGTTGGCAGGACTCAGGGGGTGTATGGTCGGGCATGAAACTGATAAAAGGTGTTGAAGCTAAAGATGGTGATCCGGAATTTGGTGTAAGTAAAGGGTGTTTATTACCTCGTCACACCTTATTGGAAGATTCTGCTAAAGGAAATAATATCCATCAGAAACTTCAGGAAAGCCTTGTTATAGTACATGGTGGCATGGCACAGGATGTTGGTCCGGTGCTGGAAATGGTTACTGAGAAATATCTTTTGCGTTCGGAAAAAGAATGGGAAGCACGCCTGAATGCTATCAATTATTTTGAGGAAGTAGTACAAAAACTAACTGATGGAGATATCAAAGGTATTGCTGAATTTACCCATAAAAACTTTAACGGACCGATACAGCAAATAATTCCATGGGCTACAAATTTATATACCGAAACGATAATTGAATCTATTCAGGCTGAGTTTGGCGAAAAATTCTGGGGTTTCTGGATGATGGGTGGAATGTCGGGTGGTGGAATGGGTTTTATTTTTGATCCTGACAGTAAACAAGCAGCCCAGCTACGTCTGCAACAGATTATGTCGGAAACCAAGAAAAAATTTGAACACGGAATTCCGTTTGCTATGGAACCTGTGGTTTACGATTTTAAAATTAATGAAGCCGGAACTTTCGCAAATTTACTAGCAGGCGATGAAGCATTGTTAGTGGAAGATTATTACACACTCATACTCCCGAAAGTATTAAAAAAAGATTTGCAGGAGCTTACAGTATGTCAGCGCAATGAACTTACGATGCTGAGTAAAAGCTATAAATTGCAAAATCAATATACAGGATTTATCAACAATCTTTTCGAACGTATTATACCTCAGGCTCAGGAAGATAAGTCACAACTGAAGTCATTGAACAGCATGTTGGAAGAATTTGGATTTAATCCCGAACAACATCTGCAAATAAAAAAAGACTTACAGACTGGTCGTATTGGACTTGCAAAAAACCGATTGGCAATTAATACAACGATTGTAGATGCTGAAAATAATGAATTGGCAGAACAAGAGGAATTGCACGAAAATAAAAAGTATAAAGAAACTGGGCTTGAAGCACTTAAAAACGGTGAATTAGCAATAGTTACATTGGCAGGTGGTGTTGGAAGTAGATGGACCAAAGGTGCAGGGGTGGTAAAATCACTTAATCCATTTGCAAAATTTGCCGGGAAACACCGAAACTTTGTTGATATTCATTTAGCAAAAACAAATAAAACGAATGTTGATTCAAATTCGTCGTTACAACATATTTTTACAACAAGTTACCTGACCCACGATGCCGTTTCAACCTATATTACAACAAATAAACTTCCTGTTGAACGTTCACTGACCAGCATATCGCAAGGACAGGTAATTGGTTTGAGACTAATACCCACCGAACGAGATTTGCGTTTTATGTGGGAGGAAATGCCGCAACAGATGCTTGACGAACAAGCACAAAAGGTACAGCAAAGTCTGCGATCCGCATTAATAAACTGGGCAAAATCAAATGGTGAAGGTGAGGATTATCGTGACAATCTTCCATCGCAATGTATTCATCCGGTTGGTCATTGGTACGAAATTCCAAACCTTTTTCTGAACGGAACACTTAAACGGTTGATAGATGACAATCCAAACTTAAAACACCTTTTGGTACATAATATTGATACACTGGGTGCAAATGCCGATCCTGCTGTTTTTGGTTACCATATACTGCAAAATAAAGGTATGACAGTTGAAGTTATCAGTCGTAAACTTGACGACAGAGGCGGAGGTCTTGCCAAAGTGAATGGACAACTCAGGTTGGTTGAAGGTTTAGCACTGCCGGAAGAAAAAATAGAATTTAGCTTAAGTCATTATAACAGCAACACTTTTTGGATAAATATTGATCAATTGCTTCAGGTTTTTGGTTTAACCAGAAATGATTTAAACAACAGCTCTAAAGTAGAAGCAAAGGTTTATAAAATGGCCTCCCGGATGCCATCATACGTAATTATTAAAGAGGTTAAGAAAAGATGGGGTAAAGGTCAGGAAGATATTTTCCCGGTTACGCAATTCGAAAAACTTTGGGGCGATATGACTGCAATTCCAGAATTGGCCTGTTCGTATATCAATGTTAGTCGAAACAGAGGTCAACAACTTAAAGAAGTTGCTCAGTTGGATGGATGGCTCAGAGATGGTTCTAAAGATTTTATTGAAAGTATTTGTAATTGGGGAAAATAATTTCAGAAACTGTCAGCTAAATCATTCCGACATGTCGGAATGATTTTCATGCATCTACAATCTTATCAGTCATGCCTGCATGATTAAAATCAGTAAAATTATTATCCGTAAATATCAGCTATATCAGCGAATGCCGTCAAGTCGGCATGTTCCTTCCGCGTTCCATTTATTTGATAAAATACGACCGCTCGGCCTTGCCGCTTTGCTTGCAAAGAATATATTATGTCAATTACTTAAATGTTTGAAAGTTTATCAAGTTTGAAAGTTCTTAAAGTTATAAAGTTGAATTGAACCGCAGAATAATTATCACCGAATTTATTTTTATCGGGATTTACACTCATGATACCACCAAAGGTTTTGAGCAAATAAACCCAAATTGTCCATTAGAACCACAATTGCCATTTTAAACATTATTAGCACTTAAAAAACGCTGTTTTTAATGAATTAATGCTAAATATAGATGTTGATTATCAGCATTTTGTATCTAAATATTTCTAATGGTGTCCATTAGAAAAATATAGTTTTATTGACATATAACCCTAATGGACAATTTGGGATAAAAAGCCCTCTGGATAAATTGAAAATAAATTAAACAATTCGTGGTTAATTAAAAAAAATGTTTCTATCTTTGGATTTTAAATAAATAATAAACTACAGCTCACTAATTAATAAATTGAATATGTTCAGTAGAGTTAAATTGTTGTGATTTTGTAGGTGTTTAAAATACAGCAATTTAAATGAAAGCGACACCTCGAGACTAGAACTTCATCTCATTACAGCCAGAAAAGAAAATTGAAAGACGGACAACTAGATAGATGCTAAATTGCTAAAAAAAAGTAACTTTGCATCTAGAATCAAAAGAAACAATATCTAACAACACAAAATGGCTAAAACAGCAAAAACAGAACAAGAAGAACCATTGAAAGTAAAACTTTGGAAAGCAGCCGACAAACTCCGCAAAAACATGGATGCAGCTGAATACAAACACGTTGCTTTGGGTTTGATTTTCCTGAAATACATATCCGACGCTTTTGAAGAACAATATCAGAATTTATTAGCTCAGAAAAGTGATGGAGCTGACCCCGAAGATAAAAATGAATATCTGGCAGAAAAAGTATTCTTTGTACCCGCCACTGCTCGCTGGAATTACATACAAGGCAGAGCAACACAACCAACCATAGGCAAAGACATTGACGATGCAATGGATGCCATTGAAAAAGACAATCCTTCATTGCGTGGTGTATTGCCAAAAGTATTTGCACAAGAAAAACTGGACAAAGCAAGTTTAGGCGGTCTGGTAAATTTGGTTGGGTCTGCGACCTTGGGAACAAAAGAAGCACAAAGCAAAGATTTATTAGGACAGGTTTTTGAATACTTCTTGGGCGAATTTGCTTTGTCCGAAGGAAAAAAAGGTGGTCAATTCTACACGCCTCAAAGCGTAGTAAAATTATTGGTAGAGATGCTTGAACCATTCGAAGGACGAGTATTTGACCCTTGCTGTGGAAGCGGTGGTATGTTTGTGCAAAGCGAAAAGTTTATCAACAAACATCAGGATTATTACAAGAAAAAAGGCGCACAAGGCATTGCATCACAACTCAACCCAACAGACCGCATTTCAATTTACGGACAAGAAAGTAACCAAACAACATGGCGGTTGGCAAAGATGAACCTTTCTATCCGTGGTATCGACAGCAGTAATGTGAAATGGAACAACGAAGGCTCGTTTCTGAGCGACTTGCACAAAGACCTGAAAGCTGATTATATCATTGCCAATCCACCGTTTAACGACAGCGACTGGAGTGGAGAATTATTGCGTGACGATGCACGTTGGAAAGTGTTGGGAGAACAACTCACACCACCCGCAGGAAATGCCAACTATGCCTGGATTCAACATTTCCTGTATCATTTAGCACCAACCGGACAAGCCGGTTTTGTGCTTTCTAAAGGCGCATTAACCACCAATACAACAAGTGAAGGCGACATCCGAAAAGCATTGATTGAAAAAGGCTTGGTGGATTGTATTGTAAACTTGCCGACCAAACTGTTTTTAAATACACAAATACCCGCTTGCTTGTGGTTCTTGTCTCGTAACAAAACTAACGGCAATTTCCGTAAGCGTGAAAACGAAATACTGTTTATCGATGCTCGAAATATGGGATTTTTGATAAACCGAAAAAACAGAGATTTATCGCCCGAAGATATAGACTTGATTACAGGAACATATCACAACTGGCGTTCTCTCCCACCTTCGGGGGGAGTTGGAGGGGGGTCTTATGAAGATGTACCGGGATTCTGCAAAGTAGCAACCATAGAAGAAGTTGCTAAGTTAAACTATGTATTAACGCCCGGCAGATATGTAGGACTGGCTGACGAAGAAGATGATTTTAATTTTGTAGAACGCTTCACCAGTCTGAAAACAGAACTGGAAAATCAAATTGCCGAAGAAGCAGATTTGAATAAAAAGATAGCCGATAATTTAGCCAAAATTGTAATGCCAAATGCCGTATAATCCAAATAAACATCACCGTAGGTCTATCCGATTGAAAGGATATGATTATTCAAAAGCAGGGTTGTATTTTATTACAATATGTTGTCAGGATAGGGCGTGTATGTTTGGCGAAATTGTTGGAACGCACGTAGGGGCGCACCCTTGTGGTCGCCCTAATAATGATTGCACCGAAAATAATAACCCAAAAATGCAATTAAACGACGCGGGTAAAATGGTTGATGATGAATGGTTGAAATTACCAAAACGTTTTGAAAATATTCAATTGCACGAATATATTGTAATGCCAAATCATTTTCATGGTATATTGGAAATAATCGACGTGGATACCGTAGGGGCGCCCCTTGTGGGTGCCCAAAACAATGATGATACGTCGGTGGGATCATCGGGACGGCCACAAATTGATGATATTAATGGGCGGCCACAAGGGCACGCCCCTACGGCGGGAAAAACCGTTGGGGATATGATGGACGCATTCAAATCAATTACTACGGTTGAATATATAAATGGTGTGAAAACAATGAATTGGCAACGGTTTAATGGCAAATTATGGCAACGGGATTATTACGAACATATCATACGAAACGAACAATCGTACGAAACAATTTCCAATTATATCATCAACAATCCTGCAAAATGGAAAGAAGATAAATTTTACATATAATGGTACGGGCAATCCCTTGTGGTTGCCCAATAAAATAGAAATATAATGACTGCAACAGAATTAATTACCCAACTCCAAACCTTAGCCCCCGAAACCAAAATAGTAGTGCGAGGGTACGAAGATGGGTACAACGATATTTTACAATTAATTGCTGTAAAAATAAAGCCCAAAAAGGATGCGTACTGGTTTGATGGAGAATACGAACAAAGTACCGAAGTTGATGCAATTGATGCCATAGATTTATATGGAGATAACCAAAACCCTAAAGATGATTTGAAATGAGTAAAGAACATATCGACAGAGTGGGGATTGAGTTTTATAGTCGGTGGAAGGAATTTCAGCTCAAAAATGTAGCTTCATTTTCACAAGGTATTCAAGTAGATCCTAAAGACCAAAAAGAAGTTCCATTTGATAATTCGGTAAGATTCATTAGAATTGTTGATTTCACAAAAGGAACAAATGAAGAGTTAAGATATATTGATAATCCTGGAGAACGTTATCTCGTGGAAGAAGATGATTTAGTTATGATAAGATATGGCTCTCAAACAGCAGGTAAAATTGCAAGAGGTTTTAAAGGAGCAATAGCAAATAATACATTTAAAATAAGCTTGAATGAAGATATCCTAAATAAGAATTTTGTTTTTTACTTTCTATCACAAAAATCAGTTTTTGATTATTTCCATCTATCACAAGCATCATCTACTATGCCTGCAATAACATTTGATATGATAGGGAATTTAGATTTATTAGTTCCACCAATTCAAGAACAAACCGCCATAGCATCTATTCTTAGCAGTTTAGATGATAAAATAGACTTGCTACACCGACAAAACAAAACACTGGAACAATTGGCAGAAACGCTTTTTAGACAATGGTTTGTAGAGGAAGCCGAAGAGAGTTGGGAAGTTGAAAAATTAGGAAAAGTATTTGATATTGGCATTGGAAGAACACCACCAAGAAAAGAACAACATTGGTTTACCCTAAACCCCAATGATGTGAAATGGGTTTCAATAAAGGATATGGGAACTAGCGGAATTTATATTGATACAGTGTCCGAGTATTTAACTCCTCAGGCAGTTGAACAATATAGTGTACCTGTCATACCTGAAAATACAGTGATGTTAAGCTTCAAAATGACTATCGGTCGTTTAGCAATTTCAACCGAGAAAATGGTTTCGAATGAGGCAATTGCACATTTTAAACAAAAAGAAGGTTCATCCCTTTTTCCAGAATTTCTATACCTTTTCTTGAAAACATATAGTTGGGTTGAGTTGGGAAGCACTTCATCAATTGTGGAATCAATAAATTCGCAGATGATTAAGGATATAGAAATGGCAATACCTGATGAACAAAAACTAAATACATTTAAAGATTTGATCAAACCATATTTCGATAAAATAAGATCCAATCAAACTCAAATTCGCACCTTAACCCAAACCCGCGACACGCTGCTGCCAAAGCTGATGAGTGGTGAAGTGAGGGTGGAAATGTAAAAAAAGAAGGTCGACAGCTAAAAGCTTGTCGACCTTCTTTTTTATACGTTATGCATATTTATAATTCTATTTCTTGTTGAGCTTCTTGAATTTCAACAATAGACTTTAAAACATCTACGTTTTTTGATTTCTTATTTGCAGCTTTCTTCGTGGTTTTACGTTGTATTTCCACCTGATAAGTTTTGTTGAAAGCTATTTCGAAGCATTTTTTTAGAGCCTCTCCCCTCAAAACCCCAGAACTCTTATCGTCTGCCGATTCAAAACTATATTTTCCAGCTTTAATGTTAAGTGCAACAAATTTACCTATTATATTTAAAGTTTCGTCATTTTCAAAGTCAAGTGTTTGTAGATTCTTTATTATTCGCTGGGCTTGATTAGCATCTATTTGATTGGAAAATGTACTCTTACTAACTGTATTCAAATAACCAATTTGAAATTTGCTGTGTGATTCGTCCACTAATTTCAAAAAGCTTTCGTAATGGTTAATGGTGCTAATATCTATATGTGTATATTTTTTAAGTGTCTCTAATTTTTCGCTTCCAGACAAGAAACCAGTTAAAAATTCAATATATTTGTCTGCACGAGTTGGCGTTCCTTCAAATCCTATTTCCTCATCTACTGGTTTTAAAAGTACTGAGAACGAAGCAGCACGAGCAGTTAAAATTTCAAATTTATAGGCGTTTTGAAAATCGACTTTTTTAATCGTTTTTTCTTTGTTGTCCTTGTTTTCTTTTTTTCTAAACTCTTGATTCTTCTTTTCAATTTTATAAAAGCTATTTCCTAATCCATCATTAAAGTCCGTAAAATTGTTCATCAATTTACTGAAAAGATGAAGATTCATGGTTCCATATCCAATTTCGTTTCCTCCACTGAAATGTGTTTGCAAAATCCCTTTTTTATATTTCTTTGAGTAATAATTCAGAAAGATTTCTTCGGAAGTCTTTTCACAATTGTATCTTGAATTTATTTCAGGAAAATAATCATCAGGTAAGTCTGATATTTGAATTAAAAGGACATCTTTTGTCTCAAGATTATCATCTAAATCCAACACATAACCGGTCAAAGAACTAGTAATTAGAGAATAAAGGGTACTTTTTTCATTCAAATAATCATTCAATTGTGCTAACTCAACAGGGAATACTATCCAACGATTACAATAATCATCAACATCAACCCAATAGTATAAATAGTTATCACCACCATCGTTTGTATAAAACGACAACAGCGGACCGTCAAAGTATATAAGATCGTCTATCTTATATAACCCTTTGACAGGAAATGATTCTATTTTCAGACCTTTTAGGGGTTGCATTTTGTAAGTTCTCTTTTTATTGTATATTTGTTATTCAAATCAGTTCCTTCATATTCAAAGAAGCTAAAATGACCATTTTCTGCTGAATCCGTTCTTGCACCATCTTTTTCTGATATTTGAAATTCTCCTATACAACAACCAACAGATTTATATATCTTTTTGTTGACAAGACTTTTATCCAAAATAAACTGTTGTGCTTGTTTGTCACTATCGAAACAAGAAAGAGAGGCGTGAGCAATACATTTTTCATCATCTCCTTTTAATTGACGCTTGGGATTTATTTTGCAAACGGGCAGATTATTTTTTACGTTTTCTTTACAATCAACAGGATGTACAAACCGATACAAAATTCCCACAAAAGAGTAAAGCTCCCCTGGTGGACATTCTATTTTGCATTCATTTAATGCTTCTATTTCGGTTTGGTATTTATACATTCAGAATAAATTTGACTTTGCAAAGGTCGGAATAATTTCTGATGCAAAAAAATTAAAGAAAATGTTATATATCATGTTATTCACATTTTGGTAGTAACTTTACATATTAAATATCTAAAATGAATAATTGAAATATATTTTTGTATTTTTGTGAAGAATTATTTAAATGCCCCATGTTATATTACAGAAGAAAAATAATTTTAGCATTGCTCGAAGTGTTTGACGGACAGTTAACTGCAAAGAGTTTGCAGAAATACTTGTTTCTGTTTACACGTGCACAGTCGGTTAAAGCATTCGATTTTATACCTTACCGTTACGGTTGTTTCTCGTTTCAGGCTAATCAGGATTTATCCACTATGCAGAAATACGGTTATCTGGAAATAGCCGAAGAACAAAACGGTAGATTTATAAAACTAAAACAAAGCGGACAATACCTGGCATTACTGGACATGTTCGACCGTCAGGCACTGCTCGATGTAAAAGCTGAATTTGGCACGTTGAATCAAACTGATTTAATTCGCCACACCTACCAACAATATCCTTTTTTTGCTATTAATAGTTCCATTGCACATGAACTTCTCACCAAAGATGAGCTGGCATTAGTCGAAAAACAAAAACGCACCTTTACAGAACCACAGTTATTTAGTATCGGTTACGAAGGCATCACGCTTGAAACCTATATTAATAAGTTGATAATAAATGATGTGCATGTATTGTGTGATGTGCGGAAAAATGCCTACAGTCAGAAATATGGATTTTCGAAAAGTCAATTACAAAAAGCCTGTACAGGCGTTGGCATTCAATATGTACATGTGCCGGAGTTAGGAATAGAATCGGAACAACGACTCGATTTACGCTCGCAAGCTGATTATGATATTTTGTTCGAGCGTTACAAAAAAACAACTTTGATAAACAACCACAGTGCGTTGCTAAAAGTAAGAGAGTTGATTGATAGCGATAAACGAGTTGCACTTACTTGTTTCGAGAAAAATCCGCTGCAATGCCACCGCTCCCGCGTTGCTAAAGCATTGATGCAGTTGCCCGATATTAACTACACGTTTAAACTCCTGTAAAAATGGCGTTAACCAAAGTCCTTATTACCATGAAAACCTATCCCACCTTGTCGGAAAAATACGATGAGTTGGTTTGTACCGCCGGTTTTCTTGAAGATGGGACTTGGATACGCATTTTTCCTGTACCTTTTCGTAAACTCGATTATCAGAATCAGTATGAGAAATGGCAATGGATAGAGATTGATTTGGTGAAAAATACATCCGATTTTCGTCCGGAGAGTTATCGTCCTACCGATTTAGACAAAGAGATAAGAATATTGCATAAAGTCGATACCAAAAGCGACTGGGGCAAAAGAAAATTGTTGATTGGGGATCAGATTTGGTCTAATATGACCGAATTAATAGCAGCAGCAAAAGATTCAACAATCGGAACTTCATTAGCCATTGTAAAACCCAAAGAAATCATCGATTTTGTTTGGGAACCCTGCGACAGAGAATGGAATAAGCTGAAAATGGATAAAGTCATAGCTAACAAAGCACAAGGCAGTTTATTTGATGAAGCCGAAACCCGACTGGTTTTTAAAGTGGTAAAAAAGTTACCCTACGATTTCTCATATATTTTCACAACGGAAGACGGCAAAACCAGAAAGATAATGATTGAGGACTGGGAATTAGGTGCATTGTATTGGAACTGTCTGGATAAAGCGAAAGGAAATGAAGAAGTAGCTTGTCAAAAAGTAAGAGAGAAGTATTTCAATGAAATGTGGAATAAATGTGATTTACATTTCTTTATGGGAACAACTAAGCAGTATCATAATGTAGGACCTAATCCGTTTATTATCATTGGTACATTTTACCCACCAAAAACAGATACGCAACAAATGTCATTATCTTTTTAAATCAACTCCATGAAACCCATCACTGAAGATAAAATAGAAACCTTTGCCATAGAAGTGCTTCAATCTGTTGGTTGGGAGTATAGCATTATATATGAACAATAATTTGGATGATATTTTACGAATGTAGTTTCTTTTAGATTACAAAATAACTGATATGAAGCATTGTGGTTAATATATTGTAAATAATATGGATTACATGTTCTGTAAGTCAAAATAATTAATACCTTTGCAGTGGAAATAACATTTGACGATAATAAACTCGAAAAACTGGCAAACGACTATCGAAAATGTCAGAAAGTGATGGGTCTGCAAAGAGCCAGACTTTATAATATACGCTTAGGTGATTTAGCAAAAGCAGAAACACTTGAAGATGTAAGAAACTTACCGGGCAAATACCACGAACTAAAGGCAAATAGAAAAGGGCAATGGGCTTGCGACTTGGATTAACCTTACAGATTAATTTTTGAACCACACGAAAGTCCAATACCCACCGATGCAACAGGGAAATATATCTGGTTTGAAATAAAAGGCGTTGAAATAATTGAGATTACAGACTACCACGAATAAAAAACACACCACCATGGCAACAAAGAAAAATCAATACTTCCCACAAATTATTTTTCATCCGGGCGAAACGCTGGCTGAAAAATTGGAAGAAATAGGCATGGGTCCAAAAGAATTTGCCATACGCACCGGCAAACCCGAAAAAACAATCATTGCAGTAATAAAAGGCGATAGTGCTCTTACTCCCGATATGGCAGTACAATTTGAAAGTGTGACTAAAATTCCTGCACATTTTTGGATGAATAGTCAGCGGAGCTACGATGAGTTTATAGCTCGCGAAAAGAGAAATGAGATGATTGCTCAATCGGTTGAATGGGCAAGATTATTTCCAATTTCCGACATGATAAAAAAGGGCTGGCTGCCTATATCTGCCACTATTGAAGAAAAAACAACGGAATTGCTTTCGTTTTTCAGCATTAGTAGCCCTGCTGCATGGAAAGATTATTACTTCAATCAGGAGTTGAAAGTCGCATTTCGTATTTCGCTAGCTCATACCAATGAACCTTATGCTATTTCGGCCTGGTTGCGCAAAGGCGAATTGCAGGCAGCAGAACTTCCTACAAACAACTATTCGGAAAAAAGCTTTAAAGAAATACTCCCTGAAATAAAAACCTTAATGGCTAAGCAACCTGCGGATTTCTTTATACAATTGCAAGCCATTTGTCTGAAAGTTGGCGTTAAAGTTGTATATACGCCCTGTTTGCACAAAGCACCAATTAATGGTTCTACGCGTTGGTTGAATGATACGCCATTTATTCAATTAACAGGGAGGTATAAACGGAACGATGCTTTTTGGTTTACTTTCTTTCATGAAGCAGGTCATATTTTGTTACATGGAAAAAAGGATATTTTCTTAGAAAATATTGAATATCCTGACAAAATAAACGATAAAGAATTGGAAGCTGACAGTTTTGCCATAAAGTGGACATTGTCGGAAGATGAAGAAAAAGAGATATTGTCTGCAACTCCATTGAATGAGGAAAAAGTACGACTGTTCGCACAAAAATTCAATACACATCCGGCAATTATTATTGGAAGATTGCAACACAAAGGTTACATACCTTATACGTTGGGCAGAGAACTTTTTGAGCCAATATCGTTAGATAATTAAAAAATCAAAATCAAACCACATTGAAACCAATCACTGAGGATAAAATAGAAACTTTTGCCATAGAAGTACTTCAATCTATTGGTTGAACTAAACCGTTCCGGTAAATAAGATTAGTGATAATTTTGAAGCGTAA
>JBAXMR010000017.1:0-63355 GCA_037134195.1 Paludibacter sp.
CCGTCAAGTCGGCATCTTCGATCCGCGTTCTATTCTTACAAACATTTGAACTTATGTAATGTCTATTGACTATTAATCATTTTTGTATAAACTCAATAGCTATTTTTAAGGCTTGTTGAGCTTCCGGAATTGGAAAAATCACCCAATCATGTTGCATTTCCTGAAACTCCCGGAAACTAAAATTTCCGAAAGTTTTTACTTTTTCCGCCAAAAGTTTACAATCCGGATAGAATAGTTCATCCGTTCCAAAGAAAACAAGAGTTTTAGCAATTCCCGCAAAATCGCCATTGATGGGTGATAAAAGGTAATTACTCACATCATCACCATCAGAATATTTCCGACCAGTTTCAATCAGACCGCTTAAAGGAAGGAGTTTATCTGTACCTTCCTGTTTTTTTATTCCCGGATTTTGCATGGAAAGATCGAGCCATGGTGAAAATAGAATAAGCTTTAAGGGTTGTACCGGTGCATTCTCCTTTAATAATTTTTGTGCAAAAGCCATTGCCAAGCCACCTCCAGCCGAATCGCCCATGAGCATAAAGCTGTCATTTGGAAATGTACTGATAAGTCTGTCAAAGGATTTTTGAACCATTTCAAAGGTATGTTTGTAGTTATTCTCCGGTGCAAGGGGATAGTCGATATAACTTACTTTGCAGTTTATTGCCCGAACGATTTTTTCAATGATTTTCCAATGCATGGCACTTCCTTCAGCCACATAAGCTCCACCGTGAAAGAACAATATATGACTATTATTTTTGACGATAAAGGGTTGCACCGTTACAACTGATTTATTCATAACCTGAAATTCAGATACATTGAATTTTTTCTTTAAAAGTTTTGGCGTTAATGTTTTTTTTGACCTTGCCGGATTCTGAAAAGATTTTTCTACTAATTTTTTTGCATTGATTATTCCCAGAAATAAAGTAATGATATTAGCTTGTAATGACATAGATTAGCTATAATAAGATGGATTTGAACTTTGTGATTATTGTTTTGTTTTAAATTTTAAACGTTCAAAAGTAACGATTCTGCTTAATTGTAGCAATAAATCTTACTTTTTTTATTTCGAAATATCATTACCTTTGCATAAAGTTAATATAAAGTTTATTACATGGAAGAAAATTCAGCATTAAAACCTATCAGTATAGAAACGGTAAAAGAGCTTTGGTCAAAGACTTACAACACAGACGGAAAACCTGACTGGTCACATATTTTTCCGTATTATCATAAGGATATTATTTTTCAGGATACCATTCAGCGCATTGAAGGCATTGAGGATTTTACCGCCATGTGCAACCGCCTCACCAAACGGACGTATAAATTAAATATGGAAATTGTTTCCATTGTTCAACATGAAAATATTATCATGTTTGACTGGATAATGACCATGATGTTTAAAAAATATCCGAGCACTCCGATGTATGGTTCCAGTAAACTAACTATCAGCGACGATGGTTATATTTTGCAACAGCGTGATTATTACGACTTGTGGGGCGATATTTTCAATAATATTCCGCATTGGAATAAAATGTATCGTCGGTTTTTAATTAAAAAATTTGGATAAATTCATTTACTATTGATTCATTTAGCATTTACTGTTTTTATTTAAAATAAAAATTCAAATAAATTAAATACACACTAAAAATTCCCCCTTTAGGGGGCAGATTAATATGAAATACAAATTTCCACCGGAGTTAGACTTTATTCGTGCTGGTCGGCTTCCGCAAAAAGTTTCGACTGAAAGAATGGATGGAAAAATCTGTGTGATTACCGGCACAACTTCAGGAGTTGGTTATCAGGCGGCTATCCGATTGGCAAAAGCCGGAGCTAAGGTAGTGATGATTGTTCGGAATAAAGCAAAAGCAGAGAAAGTGTGTGCCGAAATTCGTGCATCTTCCAAAATTGAACCAGATTATTATGTAGCCGATTTTAGTAATTTAACAGAAGTTCGAAAAGCCGCCGAAGCCATTTTAGCTAACTATCCGCATATTGATGTGTTGGTAAATAACGCCGGCGTTCACATGACCACACGTCGGCTCACGGTGGATGGATATGAAACTGCTTTTGCTGTGAATCATTTAGCTTCGTTCCTGATTACCGGTTTGTTACTGAAACGAATGGTCGAAAGCGCGCCATCACGCATTATTCAGGTAAATTCTGAAGGGCACCGGTTTAACGGATTAAAGATAGACGATTTGAATTGGGAAAAACGCAAATACGGCGGATATGGTGGTTACGGTGCTTCCAAAACAGCACAATTAATGACCGTTTGGGAGTTGAATGATTTGCTGCAGGGGAAAGGCGTAACCATAAACGCCATGCATCCCGGAGCTGTGAAATCAAATATAGGAACTAATAACGGTAAATTATACAATTGGTTTTCACGTTTTTTGATTCAGCCCACGCTGAAAAATCCTGAAATATCCGGCGATGCTATTTATTATTTGGCTTCGTCGCCCGAAATGGATGGCGTTAGCGGGAAATTTTTCAACCTCACTAACGAGGAAATTCCAGCACCACACGCTCAAAACCGTGAACTCGGAAAACAAATTTTTGAAATAAGCAAAAAAATGGTCAAACTTGACAAAGAGAAGGCATATGAAGTATGATGCAATTGTTGTCGGAGGTGGAATTGCAGGTTTAACAGCAGCTGCATACATAGCCCGGGCAGGCAAATCGGTAATCCTTTTTGAGCGACAATCCAAAGTGGGTGGTTTGGTACAGACTTTCGACCGTAACGGAATTTATTTTGACGGTGGATTGCGCTCCATCGAGAATTCGGGAATCGTCTTTCCCATGCTCAAACAGCTTGGAATTGACATTGAATTCAGCAAAAGTAATATTTCCATTGGTATTGGTGATAGTATTTTGAAACTTGCCGGGAAAGAAAGTGTTGACGAATACGAAGATTTTCTCATTGAACAATATCCTGAAAATCAAAAAGATATTACATTCATAATCGGTGAGATAAAGAAAATAATGGGTTATATGGATGTGCTTTACGGCATTGATAATCCGGCTTTTCTGAATATGACTGAAGACCGTGAGTACCTGATGAAAGTCATTATGCCCTGGATGTTTAAATTTATTTTCACCATTAGAAAAATTAAAAAATTACAAGAGCCGGTAGAAGATTACCTGAAACGGTTTACATCAAATCAATCGCTGATAGACATTATTACGCAACATTTTTTTCTGAAAACACCTACCTCTTTTGCTTTGAGTTATTTCAGTTTGTACCTCGACTATCATTATCCCAAAGGTGGCACTGCAACGTTGATAAAGAAACTGGAAGATTATATTGTAGAACAAGGTGCTGTGATTAAAACATCCATGACCATCCAAACTCTCCAACCGGAAGAGAAATACGTGCTTGACAGCGAAGGAAATCGCTTCGATTATTCTAATTTGATTTGGGCGGGCGATTTGAAACAAATGTACAATATCATTCCACTTGAAAATCTGAAAAACAGCAAACTAATCAGTAAAATTCAGGAGAAACGAATGTTATTGAAGTATCTGAAAGGCGGTGATTCGGTGTTTACGGTTTACTTATCTGTACAGGAACAGATAGCGTATTTTGAAAAAATCTGCACCGGACATTTCTTTTACACTCCCGATAAAAGAGGTTTGTCGATTATCAGAAAAACTGATATTGAAGAGTTTTTAAATGCTAAAATCATTGATAAAGAAAACCTTGAACTGAAAACGAAAGTCAAAAAATATTTAGAAGAATACTTCAGATTAAACACCTTTGAAATTGCCATTCCGGTACTGCGTGACAATGATTTGGCACCCGATGGACAAGCCGGTTTAATAATTAGTTTGCTTTACGATTATAGTTTGGCAAAAAAAATAGAAGAATTTGGCTGGACGGCAGAAATAAAGGAATTTCTGGAGCAAATCACCATTCAGATTCTCGATGAAAGCATTTTTCCCGGTTTGAAATCGAAGGTTATTGGTTGTTTTTCGTCGTCGCCGCTTACTATTGAAAAACTCACCGGAAATACCGATGGTGGAATTACCGGTTGGGCGTTTACTAACCCCTATATGCCAGCTGTGAGCAGTATGCTGGGAATTGCAAAATCCGTTGAAACACCCTTACCTTCCATATATCAGGCGGGGCAATGGACCTACAGCCCTGCAGGTTTGCCTATTTCCGTTCTTACCGGTAAGCTGGCATCGGATAACGTTCTGAAAGAGTTAAGATAAATTGTAACCCTGACTAAAACGGATTACAAATTTAAATGTAACCCGTCAGGGGAAAATTATAATGTGTTAGTAGCTAATAGAGAAAGCTCTTAAGAAACAAATGATGAATAGAACGCTGATTTTCGCGGTTTAAGCTGATCGAAGATGCCGACTTGACGGTATTTTAAACGGATTATTAAAATGCAAGCATTTTTGATTTTGCTCTTTAATCAATACCGATTTATCGGTATTGATTATCCGGTTTTTTATCCGTTAAATCAGCGTAAATCAGCGTTCCATTCTCTTTTCTTTTGTTTCTTTTAATTTTTAGATTGGTATTTCCAATCTGTAATGCTATTAAATGAGTTCAGTAAATCCCTCCCGAAATCAGTTAAATCGAACAGTCAGATTAACTTTATAAAAATGAAAACACAAAAACGAACCGTCAGATTAACTCAAATGAAAATTGAAACTGCTTATTTGATGGTCATATTAACTGTATTTGGTTCGGAAATGGCAATTTTGAGGATTGAATGACTTATTTTGAACCTGAAAACACTAAATAAATGTTCAATTTAACTGTATTTTTTACTGAAACAGTTAATTTGACGATCAAATTAGCTGTTTTGATTTTCATTTCTGTTAATCTGACCGTCATTTTTGATGTTCAATTTTTACATTTGCCAAAAATGACGGTCAAATATTATAGTTGGTTTTAAGAAATACCTTATTTGACCGTCAAATTATAGGCTATAAAAATTATTTTTCTTCATTGTACGATTATAAAGATGGTTAATAAAAATCTTTTCCTATTTTTGTATGCAAATGTAAGGACGAAACAAATATTTAAGTTCTTTAAATATGAATATACAAGCACAAAAAATTAATCTCGCAAAAATGATACTCGAAACCGATAATCCGACTATTTTGGAATCTGTAAAGAACATTTTTGTGAAAGCCAAACAACAGGATTTTTGGGAAACTATGCCTGATGAACAAAAACTCGAGATTGATAAAGGCTTAGCAGAAATAGTGAGAGAAGATACGGTTGAATATGAAAGTGTATCGGCTTGAAATTTGTTTACGGTTATTGTTAATAATTCTGAATTGTATTTACTTTTTTTGGAAACCTATTTCAGGGATAGACAAGCAGAATGACCTCCCCTAACCCCTCCAGGGAGGGGACCCTCGGGTGAACAAAATTTGTACGACTGATTGAGAATTGAAATATAAATACATACAATAGAAAATAAAACATTATTAAATGAACAAAAGCCTCTTATGCCAGAACTCTCCCTCCCTGGAGGGAGTTGGAGGGAGGTCTAAAAAACAGATAAAACATTTTTCAAACATATTAATTAAATAGCATTCTGCTATTGTTCGCGCGATAGAAACGTAGGAAATTTCAAAAAAGCGAACAAGTAAACTGTAACAATGGGCAAAATGCTCACGCTAAACGGCGTGGGCTTTTTGGCTTATCGTTTACTTGTGGGTTTCCTACGACCTCTATCGCGGATAAGACTAAACTCACGCCTTTTTTGTGTCGTGACTTTTCTTATCCGTTCAATGGCAGCTGCCCGGCAAGCCATGCAAATTATACATCGCAAAGAAGACTTTCTCTATACCTTATTCCCTGAACTTATCGACGGCGACGACGAGCAGATTATCCGCGTGTTGTCCGACTATTATTCCTTCGAAGGCTTTAAACCTACGGTGCGGATTGAGCAGGATGTTATCATTATTGAAATTAATACTTCCACCATTGCCCGCCACGAAGCCGATTACCGCCGTGCAGTAACGCTCTGCGAAAAAGGAAATTACACCGAAGCCAAACCCTTACTCCGTAATCTGATTGCCGAAAATCCAAGCCGGTCGGAATATCACCGAATTCTGGGGCAGATACTCTCGGATGAGGGCGACCAAAACGAAGCCATCAATTGCCTGATAGATGCTTTGCGCTGGGACAGTAAGAACGGATGGGCACTGCTGATGATGGGAAACATCTTTGCGAAGTTCAAAAAAGATATTCCCACGGCTATCAAGTATTATGACCAGGCAGTATTGGCAAATCCAACCGATCACACCGCCATTTACAACATTGGCGCACTGCTGTTTCAACAGGGAAATTACCCCGAAGCCAAAAAATACTTGTGGGAAGCACAGAAAATAAACAACAGCTACCCCAACACCCATCACGTGCTGGCTATGATAGCCGAACAGGAAAACGATCTTCATTCGGCTTTCTACAGCATCATTCAGTCATTGAAATTAAACTCCAACAAGGACGTACTCTACAAAAATTCACTTCAATTGGCATTCGGACTGGCTAACAAATTGCTGACCGACAGCAGCGGTAAAAAGTTGTATCGGGAGTACCGCCGTAAGCTGGAACTCGAAGGAGGAACTGAAATTGATTTAGTGGAAGACACTGAAATACAGACCGCTGCCAAGTGCGAATTTGCCGAAACTTATAAACGACCGAAACACCTTGTCCGCTTCAACAGCAATTATCCGGCGGTGGCACACTTAATCATGCACGAACTGGTGCATCTCGATTTCGTGATTGAAGCACGCAAAGCCCATTTAAACAAACTATTTACCTCCAATGCAGCTAAACGGGCTGAATTTATGCAACGCATTGAACCTACCTTGCAGAAATTGCGGAAAATGAAAGTGCCCGAAAGCGAAATCACAACTTATTCCAACGGTTTGTTCGATGGCGTGAACCTGCAAGTGTATAATGCACCTATCGACCTGTTTATCGAAAACTTTCTGTACCACGAGTTTGCTGAATTACGCCCTTATCAGTTCATTTCGCTTTACAACTTGCTGGAAGTGGCGCTGCGGGCTGTCACCGAAAAAGAGATTGTAGAAATTACGCCCGGCGATATACTATCGAAAAACAAGATTTACAATATGGTGAGTGCCCTGCAATTCAACGAATTATACGGCATTGACCTGACGGCAGATTTCAAACCCACAAAAGCCGAACTCAGGCAGGCAATTGATTTTTATACCGAATTTCTGGAATACAAAGACGACCGCCAACCCGCAGAGGAATACGAACTGCTGCAACACTGGGCAGACGACCTCGGACTGAACAGCTATTTTCAGTTGGTGGACGAAGCGCAATTTCACAGCGATAACGCTGCAGAAAAAACAATGCAAAGCATGTTCGATAAAATCAACGGTAAACCGTCCAACCCTAACGACGACAAAGAAACCGAAATGCGCCGTTTCCTTGCCGCCCAACAAGCGAACGGAACCAATGCTGATGTGGTGATCTATATGGTGGAAGCCCTCAACTACTTTGAGAAACTGCCCATTGAAACCATCAAAACCCTAGCCGTGAAAATTGCTCTTCAAGGTGCACAAGGCTACGACCCCCTGAAACAATATACGCCCGAAGCCTTTCCCGGACAAGTGTTCAGCGGCTACCGCATACTGGCTTACTACTACGTGAGCTTTGCCCTTGCTCTGCCCGATGTATTAATGGAACTGCAACTACCTTACCACGAAGAATATCTGCTGGCAAAGGGAATGAAGAATGGGAAGAATTAAAAACTGAGATGTTATGATACAAAATACCTTAATTGACAATTCTACTGAGGCTTTGAAAATGCTTTCGGTGTTGAAAGAATGCATCGAAACTGTTCATCCTACAGAAATTATGATTGCTACAGGCTATTGGGATCTGCCCGGTATGGCATTAATATATGATGAATTGAAGGGATTTTTAGAAAAAGAAAATACAAAGTTTCGATTAATTATTGGTAAAGAACCTATGGTAAGGGTCTATCAACAAAGTGAACCTTTAAAACGTGATGACTTTCCGGGACAATATCTCAAAACTGATATCAATAATCTTTCTCTGACTCCTGAATATCAACAAGTAGTTGATTTATTGCTTAAATATTGCAGTTCAGATATAGAAAATTCAAAACTACAAATTAAAATATATGGACAGGGTCAAGAAGAGCAATTTCTTCATGCCAAATGCTATATTTTTGATGGAAACACAATTAAGTATGGTATTGTTGGCAGCTCCAATTTCACAAAGAAAGGCTTAGAAGATAA
This sequence comes from Paludibacter sp., assembly GCA_037134195.1. GTDB lineage: Bacteria > Bacteroidota > Bacteroidia > Bacteroidales > Paludibacteraceae > Paludibacter. Next base: position 8,269 of record JBAXMR010000017.1, read on the forward strand.
TGCTGAATTAAATTATGTTGAAACCAGCAAAGCCATAGTCAACTACCAACAAGATGTTGATGTGAAAGGTCATATAACCTGGTTCAACGAAAAATGGGAACAAAGTGTGCCCTGGAATCAGATTTTTTTGGAAGAAGTACTGAAACCTTCACCCATTGGAAAAAAAGCAATTGAAGATAAAATTCCTGAACCTGAGCAAACTAAAGAGCTGACACCCTACGAAATATATATCAAATTCCTTCAATGTCAGTGGGGCGATTTTATAGATGAGGAATGGAGTAATGTATTGGAAAGCATTTTGCCGGATAATATAAAAAAACTGAAGTATCAATTTTTCGCTGTAAATCAGGCATATTCTATTATGCATCGGCATCATGGAGTAATGATTGCCGATGTTGTTGGTTTGGGGAAAACAATGGTGGGTATCATGTTGCTGAAACGTTTCCTAACTGATGCAGATCCAGAAGGTCGTAACCGGAATATATTGATTGTAACTCCACCTGCCATTAAAAAATCGTGGGAAGATACCATTACCCTCTTTGATAAAAACCAGGATGATAAACTTGGCAATCATATAGAATTCATTACTACAGGGAGTATTGGAAAACTCATCGAAACTATTGAGGATGGCGAAGTTGATGAAGTAGATGACGAAACAGCAGATTTTGAAGGAAATATTGATAACAGTAAAAACTACGGATTGATACTGGTTGACGAAAGTCATAAATTCCGCAACAGTTCTACCCACATGTATAAACAATTGGATGAATTGATTGGTAATACCTATCCTCAACCCTTTGTCGTACTACTTTCGGCAACACCTCAAAACAATAGTCCTGAAGATTTAAAAAATCAGATTTATTTGTTTCAGCGGGAGCACAATAACACCACACTCGAAAAAATTGATGGACGAAAGTTGGAAACCTTTTTTGCAGATAAAAACCGAATTTTTAAAGAACACATAAAAAACCGACAATCAACCAATCATGCATTGATTGAGATGTCGCGTGATATTAGGGAACGAGTGCTTGATTCGTTGGTGGTTCGACGTACCCGAACCGACATACGAAAGTATTATGGGGATGATATGCAGAATTTGAAATTTCCTGAGATAAACGGTCCGAATGTGTTGAAATACGAAATGGATGAGCAGTTGAGTAAATTGTTTTTTAAAACCATGGATGTAATTGCAGATTATAATACCGAAACAGGAGAACTAAATTTCAATAATAAGAATGGATTAGGTTTTTATCGTTATCGTGCCATCGAATACCTTAGCAATCCGGAATATAAGGGACGGTATGAGAAACGCAATTTAACGGCTGAAGCAACATCCAAACGCTTAGCGCGAATCATGCAGATTTTATTAGTAAAGCGACTCGAAAGCAGTTTCAGTGCATTCAAGAGTTCGCTTCATAACCTGCAACGCTATACGCAAAATATGATTGACATGATTGACAACAATTGTGTCTTTATTTGCCCGGATATTGATGTTAATGCCGAATTAAATACCGACCTGAAGAATAAAACTTTCGATGAATGTTGTGATGACATTCGTAATAAGATTAAAAGGAAAGGTGGAAATAATTTTGAATATGAGGCAATCGATATAAATGCAGATTACCTGAAAAAACTCAAAGCCGATAAGAAACTAATTGATAAACTTTGTCTGGAGTGGGATGCAACCACCTACGACCCCAAACTCATCAAGTTTCTCGATGAATTAGACCATACGCTTTTTGGCGAAATAAATAATCCGCACGGCTATGACCCCAAAAAATTAGTCATTTTTACCGAAGCCATTGATACTGTAAAAGAACTCAAACGACATATTGAAGGAAGAAAAGGGTATCGGGTATTGGCAATAACTGCCGAAAACCGCGATGCGATGAGCGAGAAGATTAAAGCCAACTTTGATGCCAACGCCGAAAATAAAAGCGATGATTTTGACATCATCATTACCACCGAAGTATTGGCGGAAGGTGTAAACCTGCACCGAAGCAATGTGATAGTAAATTACGATACACCCTGGAATTCTACCCGATTGATGCAACGCATCGGGCGTGTAAACCGTATCGGGTCAAAAGAAGATTTTGTGTATGTATTTAATTTCTTTCCTACTGCACAAAGCGATGCACAAATTGATCTTGTACACAAAGCACATACTAAACTGCAAGCATTCCACAGTCTGTTTGGTGAAGATAATCGGGTATATAGCGACAATGAAGAAGTAGAATCGTATGGACAAGACCCTATTTCGCTACAACATTTGGTGGATGGCGAAGAATCACCACTCGAAAAATACATTGCCGAACTGAAACAATTCAAACTTAACTATCCCGAAGAGTATGAAAGGATTGCCCAATTAAATGAGCATTTATTTGTCGGGAATCCAAACAGCAGTGATGAATCTGTTTTTCTGGTTCGTGGTCTGAGCAATAACGGTTTGTGTATTTCTGTGAATAACGAGGGAATACCCTGCGATATACCCGTGATAGAAATGGCAGAAAAAATACGCTGTACATCCAATGCAGTTTCCGCCCCGTTGCCCGAAAACTGGGAAGCTATTCAACAAAAAGCTTTGGACGAATTCAATAATTTCTTCAACAAAATGCGTACGGGAAAGGAACAAAAGAAAGTAACAAAAGAAGCGCTGGATATAGTTCAGAAAAAGCTTTTACAACACTACAGTTTCAAACCCGAAGTAAAAGAGTTATTGATAAAAGCCGATAAATTGATCAGAAAAGGCGATGTGCATTTATCCAACAAAATCATAAAGTTCTATGCTTTGGTTGTCAGTCCACAACAAACCCTTTTTGAAATGAACCTGTCCGATTTGGAAGCTATTCTGGAAAAAGAAATGGAAGGAGTTCGAAAAAGGGTGAACAGTGAATTAAGCGGGAAACCGGTAATTACATTGGGAGTAGCCCCCAACCCCCTAAAGGGGGCTTAAAGATTGCATAGGGTTAAAACCCTACGCAATAGAAATCGGTCGTCGCTACGCGACTAGTTGGGAAGTTTGCAAGTGGCATCGCCACGACCGAAATGTCGAGCGTGGGGTTTCAACCCCATGCGATTATATGCGATATGCGATAAAAAAATAAATAAACAATATGGAAAATTTCAGAACATTCTTTGAGCAGGATTATCAGGGTAAAGATGCGTTTGTAGAGAAAATAATCTCACCAGTTTTCGGGAATTTATTTGTTGAAGCCACGGAAGACATTCTACAATCCAATCCCAATTACAAGTCGGCAGCCGATAGAGCCAATATTTTGTCAGTTAAGCGTTTTGGTGCTTGTGATGAGTTGGATGTTCCCTTGCAGTTTTTTGATATTACCCTTTCCGAAACCGTTCGGTTATCCTATTCCCGTGTCAATATTCAAGCGTTGGTGCGACAACTGATGGAAACTTATTCTGCTGCACTCATTATCTTCCATTATCCCGACAACAAAGGCGATTGGCGAGTTTCGTATGTATCAAAAGGGAGCAATTCCAACGATGCTACTTCAGCAAAACGCTATACTTACCTGATGGGCGAGAACCAGAAATGCCGGACAGCAGCTGAACGGTTTAGCATTCTTGCCTCTAAGGAGAAAAATGTGGCTAATATTACTGATGCGTTTTCGGTGGAAGCACTCACCAAATTGTTTTACAAAGAATTATTCGATTGGTATGAATGGGCTAAAGGCGAAACGGATGGATTTGAAGTTACTTACCCTAACGATATAAGTACCGAGACCGATGACCGTAAAATTGATGAACATATTATCAGATTGATAACCCGGTTGATGTTTGTGTGGTTTATCAAACAAAAAAAATTAGTACCTGAAATGATATTCAAAACCAGTGAACTTCAAAATATCCTTAAAGACTTTAATCCAACAAGCAAAGATTCAGGAAATTACTACAATGCAATACTCCAAAACCTGTTTTTTGCAACGCTCAACAAACCTATAAACGAGCGAGAATTTGCAAGTTTAGGTTCATTTCAGGAACAACGGGAGCATTACGGCATTAAAACCTTGTTTAGAGATGCAAAAGAAGGAACCTGGTTTAAGAAGTCCAAAGAAGAAATAATTGAATTATTCAACGGAGTACCTTTTCTGAATGGTGGTTTGTTTGAATGTTTAGATAAAGAGAATGCCGATGGCAAAATAATGTATTACGACGGTTTTAGCCGTAAAGCAGGCCGACAAAGCCGTGCGTTCTTACCCAATTGTCTGTTTTTTGACTCCGAAAAAGGGATAATCCCCTTGCTGGAGAAATACAATTTTACCGTAGAGGAAAATACCCCAAGCGATGTGGAAGTGGCACTTGACCCTGAATTGCTGGGAAAAGTATTCGAAAATCTGCTGGGAGCATTCAATCCCGAAACGAAAGAAACAGCCCGAAAACAATCCGGTTCGTTTTATACACCGCGCGAAATTGTGAATTACATGGTGGACGAAAGTTTGATAGCTTATCTCACCAATGCTTGTCCCGATATTGAATCAGAGATTATTCGAGAATTGTTTACAAATGACTGTTTGCCTGAAAGACTAAAACAATCACCAGAAATTTGCAAAAAACTTATCGCTGCTATTAGAGCAGCTAAAATGCTCGACCCAGCTTGTGGTTCGGGTGCTTTCCCCATGGGTATGTTGAACAGAATGTTGGATCTATTGCAAAAATTGGAAAGCAATCCATCCAATTACGATACCAAATTGCATTTAATAGAGAATTGCATTTATGGTATCGATATTCAAACCATTGCTGTACAGATTACCAAATTGCGTTTCTTTATTTCATTGATTTGCGAACAGATACCAACAAAAGATGTTGCAACAAATTATGGAATAATTGCTCTTCCAAACCTCGAAACCAAGTTTGTATCCGCGAATACCTTGATAAGTTTAGCCAAAAAGTCGGCTCAAGGTAATTTATTTGAAGACCCAACAGGTGAAATTGAAAAAACAAAATTGGCATTAAATGAAATAAGGCATAAACACTTTTCTGCTACCAATGCCCACCAGAAAAAAGAATTCCGAAAACAGGATGCCATTTTACGAGAAAATTTAGCCAAGTTATTGGAAGCAAATGGTGACTTTGCTCCCGAAGATGCTATCCAACTGGCAGCATGGAATCCGTATGACCAAAATACTTCATCACCATTCTTCGACCCTGAATGGATGTTTGGAATTAAAGGGGGATTTGATTTGGTGATTGGAAATCCGCCGTATGGACATACTATCAACGAAAACAAGGATTATTTTATTAAGTATTATATTTCATCAGAGGGTAAGCATGAAATATATAAATATTTTATAGAAAAGGGATTATCTCTTTTAAAAACTAATGGCTTATTGTCATTTATAACATCTGATACTTGGACATCTTTAGGGTATTTTAAAAAACTCCGACAATTAATCTATTGTGATTATTGTATTAAAGCAATTTCAAAAACACTTTATAATGTTTTCGAGACCGCAACAGTAGATACAAATATATACTTTATCCAAAACGCCAAGTCATCCCCAACATATTTTTTAATTGATGGTAATCTTGAATCAAAAGAAGAAAGAATTTTTGAAATAACTAGAGATTATGTATTTAATCTTAAAGATGAGAATCCTTTAGTAAAAAAAATTGAAAACATGAAAAAAAATCTTGCTGATTTCTGTGAGATTTGGCAAGGATTGATTGCTTATGGGTCTAAAGATCAACCAAGAGAATTCACTTCCGAAAAAAGGGAAACAGAGTTTCATAGGAAATTGCTATATGGTGGTGATATTTCAAAATTTGGAATAGTCTGGAGCGGAGAGTATCTAAAATATGGTGATTGGTTGCATAGACCCCGCCCTAGTTATATATTTGACAATGAAAAAATTTTAGTACAACGTATTCGTAACCCTAAATTAAAAAACAGATTGGTTGGAGCTATAGATATTGATGGTTTTATTAACGGTACAGGTTCATCGAATATTCTCTTAAAAACGGAAGCATTTGACATATCTTTAGGTTATTTGCTTGCACTGATTAATTCAAAATTGATTAACTATTGGTTTAGTTATTACTATATTGATGTCAATATTAAGCCAGAACAACTTAGGACTATTCCAATAAAAAAATCAAACAATGAAAATTTAATAGTTTCAATTGTAAATACAGTTATTGAGGTTAAAAAAGCAAACTCACAAACCGACACTACCCATTTAGAGCAGCAAATCGACAACCTAGTTTACAAACTCTACGACTTAACCTACGATGAAGTAAAGGTAGTTGATCCTGATTTTGGGCTAAGCGTGGAGGAATATGCAAATTTAAAAATCGAATAGTACCATACCATGAGCAAACTCGAAACGCTGTACAATTCCATTCAAGGATTAAAAGAATATAGTTTGTTTATCAATTGGATTGGGCTTTAGCCCATTCATAAAGGATAAAATCAAATGAGGGCTTTAGCCAAAAGATAAAGGGTGATTGAATAATAATCTTTGCTATTCATTTGGCTAAAGCCCTTTCTATTTTTATTCCAAATCCTCCGGCTAAAGCCGGGAGGCAATTGATAATAAATAAAACTAAAGCCAGGAGGCAATTGACTTCCTCCACCGATAAAAAGAAGCGGTAGATAGAAAACATTTCACAGAAATTGAATTTGGGATTAAAGGTGGAGGTGGTATAGAAAGACCTAACAGGTGGGGTGTAAAAAATATTAGTTTTTAAAACAATAACTTCACCCCGTCTTTTTATATAACGTATTTCTTTTCTGGTATAAAGTAATTCCAATATTTTTATCTTTCCACTCCTTAATTTGGGTTGTCTTTATTTTTGTCATCGATTGCTTTGTTTGTTCAAAATCAGTTTCACCCATTAGACACGAAATACATAAACAAAGATCTGTAATACCAACTGTTTTATTTGCTTTGACAATACTTTTATATTTTCCAAAGCATGATTCAAGGATATCTGAACTACAAAGGATTGTTGTTTGATTACCCATTTTTTGATATGTTTCGTAAAAGTATTTGCAAACTTTTTCTCTAACTTTTATACTTCTTTCATCGTTGTGATTTTCCAACAACTTAATGGATTGATTCATGGTTTCCTTGTTGAATCCTTTGTTTTTAAGTAATTGTTGTATCTTATTTAGAGTTCCAAGTAACAAATTCGTATGATAAATTAACTCTCAATAATCGTTGACAAATGCAACCTTCTCACGTTCATCTTCAATCAATTGATTATTGTCAAGCAAATTAATCATTTTGCTCCCCCAGTTAAACAAAGGTGTAAGATTCATAAACCGACTTACAATACGTTGATTTGGCGGTATAATATGTGCAAATTTACTCATAGAGAGTCTGTAACATAAATTATTTTATCTCAACGTATGATTATGTTGGTTTCCTATTATTAGGGTAAAAAATAAATACTTGTTTTAATGTCGTTTAGATAAGTAATTTTAAATTTCAGGACAACTTAAATAAACTCGCCAGGCTTTGCCGCTACCTCTACACGGCATCTTCGATTGGCTTGCCAAGCATAAGGGTATTATCCTTGTTGAATTTCAACTACTATCAAACTTCTCCCCAAAATTCCCTACAAATATAATTAATATTTTAAATTAAACTAAGTACTGCAGGTTTTGGGGTACAAAACAAAAGCCGGAATAATTTATTATTCCGGCTTTCTGTAAGTGTTTGAAACAAAAAACTACCTTCTTTGTTGATGCATTTGTTGTTGTAACTGTTGCATTTGTTCTGGTGTCAATTGTTGTTGTGGTTGAGCAGATGGTTTTTCGATTGAAAGTAGCTCTACTTCAAAAATCAACATAGAGAAAGGTTTGATTTTACCCTGATCGCGGTTGCCATAAGCAATTTCCTGAGGTACATACAATTTGTATTTTGACCCTACAGACATCAATTTCAACGCTTCAGTCCAGCCTTTAATTACCTGATTTACCTGAAATTCAGCCGGTTGATTACGTGCATACGAGCTGTCAAATTCGGTTCCGTCAATCAACGTTCCTTTGTAGTTTACTTTTACTTTATCATTATCGGTAGGAATTGCACCTGTTCCTTTTTTGATAACTTCGTATTGAAGTCCGCTGGCGGTAGTAATAACACCTGCTTTCTTAGCATTTTCAGCTAGGAATTTTACACCTGCTGCTCTGTTAGCTCCGTACAGTTTTTCCAATTTTTTATTCTGTAATTCTGTCATGGTTTTTTGCAGGTATTCCTGAGCTTCTTTAGCATTCATTTGAACTTTAGAACCTTTCAACCCATTTACCAATCCTTGTTTGATAATATCAATATCAACTTTGAGGGTTGAATCTCCCATCAAACCGGTTTTCTTCTGTTCTTTCAGTGCAGTACCAATTTTTGTTCCCAGATCGGTTAATTCAGTATTCTCTTTTTCTACTTTACCCTTCATTCCTTCGTTTACCCCCGCCATAAGCTGTTCTATTGCCTTTTTGGCAGAATCACCTTTGATGTAATAGTTTTTAATACCATCACCGTTGGCAAGACCAAAAGCGTAGTTCAAACTGTCAAGCTGAGTTTTCAATGTAGGCAAACTTGCCTTGTTGCTATTGCATGAAGTAAATGCCACTGCGGCTACCAAAACTACCGCCAGAATTATATTTATTTTTTTCATTTTTCTATTTGCATTAATTTATTAAAAACTTATTTAGCTGGTTGTGGTGCTTGCTGTGGTGCTTGTTGAGGAGCAGGTGCAGCCGTTGGTTGTTGAGGCATTCTTTGTTGTTGAAGTTTCATCATGGTTTTCTGTATAAATTCCTGAGCCTGTTTTGCAGTCATTCCTTTATCAAAGCCATTCAATGAATTTACCAAGCCCTGACGAACCAATTTCTCATTGAATTTAAGTGTTGAATCACCCATCAAACCTTTTGCTTTTTGTTGTTTAAGAGAATTACCAATTTCAAGACCCAATTTGTACATTTCACCCTTGTTTGAACCTTTGTAAGCTTTATCAAGAGCTTTCATAAGAGCAATAATCGGTTTGCTGGACGAATCTGATTTCATGTAATAGTTTTTTATACCATCACCATTGGCCAACCCGAGCGTATAGTTCAAACTATCGTTCTGAGTTTTCAGTGTAATTTTTTTTGCATCGTATTTATTGCACGAAGCAAGCATTAAAATGGCAACCAAAGTCACCAGCGATAAAATACTTTGTTTTTTCATTTGATTTTTCAATTTATTTATTTCTAATTTTTTTCTGATAAAAACACGTTATTTTTTTCCTTTTTTTGCTGGTTTAGCAACTTTAGGTTGTTCTACTTCCTTCACTTCAACTTTAGGAGCAGGTTGTTTGAATGGTTTAATATCAAGCAGTTCAACTTCAAAAATCAAGGTAGAAAATGCAGGTATCGGACCGCTTCCTTTTTCACCATAACCCAGGTTGTAAGGGATTACGAATTTGAATTTTGAACCAACTGACATTAACTGTACACCTTCAGTCCAACCCGGAATAACCTGATTCAACGGGAATGAAACCGGCTCACCACGGTCTATTGAGCTGTCAAATTTAGTTCCATCTACCAAGGTACCTGTATAATGTACTTTTACGGTATCTGTTGCTGCAGGTTTTGGACCATCTTTTGCAACTAAAACCTGGTATTGTAATCCACTGGCGGTAGTTTTTACACCTTCTTTCGTTTTATTTTCAGCCAGGAATTTTTCACCGGCAGCTTTTTTAAGCTCTGTATCTTTGGCCTGAGCTTTACCAATATAGTTTTTGAAATACTCGGTTGCAACTTCTGGTTTCATTAATGCTGAATCGCCTTTCATTGCTGTTGTAAAACCCTTAATAATCAAATCAATGTTTGATTTTCCACCGGGAATGCCTTTCAGATTTTTCGAGAAATCTGTACCAACATTAATACCTAATGCATAACTCATTGAGTCAACATCGCTAGTGAATACTTTTACCGGTTCTGTAACTACAGCACCTTTCTTTGCTTTAGCTTTAAATAACTGTGCATCAGCCGAAGCAAAAACCATGCTCACAGCTGCAAGAATTAAAATTGTTTTTTTCATTGTTTTATATAATTGTTTTTATATTTATTTACTGCTTACTCTGAATTATAAACTAAACTATTTTCAACAATTCCACTTCAAAGATCAATGTTGAATGTGGAGCTATAGACTGACCTGCACCCTGAGCACCATAAGCCAAATCGGAAGGAATAAACAATTTCCATTTTGAGCCAACAGGCATTAACTGCAAGGCTTCAACCCAACCGCTGATAACCTGAGTAACACCAAATGTAGCAGGTTCACCACGATTCACAGAGCTGTCGAAAACAGTTCCATCGATTAATGAACCATGATAATGTACTGATACAGAATCGGAAGCTTTTGGAGTTGCGCCTGTTCCTTCGGTAATAACTTCGTATTGTAATCCGCTTGTGAGTGTTATCACTTCAGATCGCTTTGCATTTTCGGCTAAAAAAGCCTTGCCTTCGCCTTTGGCTGTTTCACCTACTTTTTCCTGTAGAGACTGAAAAAAATCGTTTATAATTGTCTGAGCTTCCTGATAACTGATTTCAGGTGCATTTTGTTCCATCACATCCTGAATTCCTTTGGCTAGCTTGGCATAATTGAGAGCATTTACTCCGCTGCCCAAAAGATTGTTTCCTAAACTCAATCCAAGAGCATAACTTACTTTATCCATAAAAAATTAAAAAAGCCCCTAACCCCTAAAGGGTGATTATTTAGTTTATATCTTATTTTTTCATTTCCCTATAGGGGTTAGGGGTCAAAAAAAAACGTTGCAAAGATAGCTGATTTGTTGAATAATAGCGTGTTAATAATTCAAAATTATCGGGAAGATACTACAATTGGAAGTTTTTGTTGTTTCCGGGAGCCTGTTTGGGGATTAAACATTTCAAAATAAAGCACATATACGCCCACATTGGCATTCTTTCCTGCATCGGTTTTTCCATCCCAGGTCAGAAACCCTTCATTAGCCAGTAATACATTTGAGGCCAATTGATATATTTTCACACCTACTGCATTGAAAATAATAGCATTAGCCACATAACCACTTGTTTCAGTTTTGTAGCGGATAAAGCACACATCGTCTACTCCATCATTATCGGGCGAAAATGCTTCCGGGTCTGTCCACACAAATTTAGGGTCTTTTGCCACCACTTCAATTTCTCTGAATTGAGAATTTTTATATCCGGGTGTTCCGTAATTTACTTCCGAAGCAGCCGAATGCCATGAGTTTTTATCCTGTGTAGGTAAATCCGGGTTAATACGCTCTAAGGCAACACCTTTTGGATTCTTTACCAACACATGATGCCAGTTGGTATTATAGGTCAGTTCATCATAAATCGTATCTTTTGTTGAGTTGCATAGTACGAGTGTGGTACTCTCATTATTCAACGTACTCCATTCGGTGCTGATAATATTACTTTCAGGTGGGCAGTTGTGGTATTTCCGAACTTTATTGGCATCTGAAGTCATGGCGAGGAAGCTTTGAGGTAATAATTGGGTTTTATCCGGAATTTTATTCCCGGAATTCAGGCTGCCATCTGTCTTTCGGTTAGTAAACACCAGGCCAGAAACATCCAGTAGTTTATCCGACCTGTTATAAATCTCAATATACTCCGCTGAGCTATCCGGATTCTCAAACATAACCTCATTGAATATCAAATCACCCGGAGAAATAAATTCAGAAATACCAATACTACGCGTAGTTTCAGCCAATTGGTTTCCTGCTAAATCTGTCAGTCCGGAAACTTGAAGATGATAGATTTTTCCACGCTCAAAATTTTTACTAAAGCTAAGCGAAACAGACCTTTTATCTGTTGCTATACTTTGCGAAGATGGCACTCCCATTTCCCGATCAACACTAAACGCAGCATTTGAATAATCCATTGCTTCCGAAAATCCAAGATTCAGTTTGTTAGGTTGCTCTAAAGTAAAAGTTGTCCATATCGGATTTTCCTTGTCAAGTGCCTTATTACCAGTAACTAAAATATCGTCAAAATAGAAATATGAACCGGTGGCAGATGAGTTTACATACAATAAACCGAAATAACTGCTCATTTTCACTATGTTATTCTGAACGGTAATTCCTTCCTGTGTATAGTCTGTTTCAGAAGCCAGTTTGCTGAATAATGTAAATTTTCCCAAGCTGTCACGAGTTACTTTTATCTTTAGTTCACAGGGACTTCGGTCAGTTCGTTTATCCGTTCCGTCAATTATTTTTGTTTTTTTGGTTCCTTCCTGCAACCATAAAGTAATATCTTTATTAGTGCCTCCAATCTGAACGAAATACCCATAACAACCAGTAGAAAGTTCATTTCTGTCAGAAGCAATATATATGGATACATAGTTATAAACTGTTGAATTGTAATTAATCTTCACCCAACATTCCCAAGTAGCATTGTCAAAAGCTTCGGATGGTGTAAACAAATAGGACGTCGAACTCGTTGTAGCTTTTGACTGTAACTGACCTGATGTATTAACCTGAAAATTTGTAGTAATTCCTGTCCATGCTGGAAGTGTTGTAAAATCACCATCAGTGAAACGATCATTTACCTGACCTAAACAAAAAAAAGGCAGGAATATCATGAAAATCAAACCCGATTTCTTCATAGTCGTTGCTAAATATATAAAAATGAATTACTTTTGCGGTTAATTTAGTTGCCCCTAACCCCTAAAGGGGAGCTTTATAAATCTTTGAAGTGCAAATATATTAAAATTTTAAATAGAGTTAAGCTTTGTATTTCAAAAATATTATTAACTTTTAAATTTAACCCTTTAGGGGATAGGGGCATTTATCACAATGAGAGTAGCAATTGTTGGCGCAAGTGGCGCCGTAGGCCAGGAATTTTTGCGTGTGTTGGCCGAACGCAATTTCCCATTGACAGAGCTGAGCCTTTTTGGTTCGTCGCGCAGTGCGGGTAGTGTATATGAGTTCAAGGGTGAAAAACTCACCGTGAAGGAGCTTAAACATGGCGACGATTTTAAACCGTTCGATTTAGTATTTACCTCTGCAGGTGCAAGCATATCCAAAGAATTTGCCGAAGATATTACCAAGTTCGGTGCTGTAATGATTGATAACTCATCGGCCTTTCGTATGGAAAACGATATACCGCTGGTAGTTCCTGAAGTAAACGCAGCTGATGCAAAAGATCGTCCACGTGGAATTATTGCCAATCCGAACTGTACAACTATTCAGATGGTGGTAGCGCTGAAAGCTATTGAAAATCTGTCGCATATTAAACGTGTTCACGTGTCAACCTATCAGGCGGCTTCGGGCGCAGGTGCAGCAGCTATGGACGAACTGGAACAACAATACCGTCAGATTATGGAAGGTCAGGAAGTAGTTGTAAATAAATTTGCTTATCAGCTGGCTTATAACCTGATTCCGCAGGTGGATGTTTTTACCGACAACGGCTACACCAAGGAAGAAATGAAAATGTACCACGAAACCCGCAAAATCATGCACTCCGACGTGGAAGTAAGTGCCTTGTGTGTCCGTGTACCTGCGCTTCGTGCTCACTCCGAAAGTGTATGGATTGAAACTGAACGTCCGGTTAGCGTGGAAGAAGCGCGTGCAGCATTTGCAGTTGCTCCGGGTGTCGAAATGATTGACAATCCTGCTGAAAAGAAATACCCAATGCCTTTATTCCTTTCAGGCAAAGACCCTGTACACATAGGACGTTTGCGTAAAGACATTTCCAACCCGAACGGACTTACATTCTGGTGTGTAAGCGACCAAATCAAAAAAGGTGCTGCGCTGAATGCAGTTCAGATAGCTGAATACCTGATTGCTGAAGGCGATATTAAGTAATTGACCAGTTGTTCATTTACCAATTACCATTTAAAAACCCTGATTTCGACTTGAAATCAGGGCTTTATATTTAAATCGTAAATTGTAAATGATTAAATTGTAAATAAATTAGATGGTTTTTGTAACTCTCTCTGTAACCACCATATAATACCGTGCAAAGTTCTCATCTTTCATGTGTTCTACCAGTTCTTTTTGCCATTTTTTGGCATCATCCGAAAGTGCCATAAGTTTCTTGTTATTTTCAATATGCTCCGGATCAATTTTCTGAAATTTAGCCATGCCGTGAAATTCATCCAGCCACTTTTCATACTTGGCCATAAACTTTTTCTGTTCTTCGGTGAGTTTATACTTTTCTTTATCATCCGCAAGAAGTTCTATAACTCCCGAGCCACCCACCGTGGTCAATGCAGCCGTACCGGCTATTAAACCAAGTTTCTTCAAAAAATCTCGTCTGTTCGATTCGTATCCGTCCATATTATTCTGTTTATTTTTATTCAGATTATTTATTCAACATAATTTGTACCTACTACAATTCAAAATGAGGGTAAAATGTTCAAATCAGGAAATTTTTCATGTTAATTTCTTATTAAAAATGATTTAACAACCTAGAATCGTTATTAAAATCAAAAATATCTCTATATTAATTTTGTAATTCAAAAGAAAGGCAGTAAATTTGTAACCATTGTATAACGTTATGTAATATGGTTATGGAAAAATACTTAACTCTTTCGGAGGCTTCAGAATTACTCGGCAAAAGCAAAGAAACATTAAGACGTTGGGACAGGGAAGGCAAATTGACTGCTGTTCGTGAACCGATGAGCAATTATAGAGTCTATAGAAAAGATCAAGTACAATCATTATTTCCTGATTTTGACCTTCAAACAAAAAAAGACTCTGTGTCTAATTCCGTTAAGGCTGAAAATAATTATTCAGTGTTGGAACTATTTGCAGGTGCTGGTGGTTTAGCAATCGGAATGGAAAAAGCAGGTATTGAATGTGTTGCTTTAAACGAAATAGACAAATGGGCATGTCAGACTCTACGCAAAAACCGTCCACAATGGAAGGTCTTAGAAGGAGACATAAAATCATTTGATTTTTCTGAATATAAGAATAAGGTAGATATTGTTACTGGTGGTTTTCCGTGTCAAGCATTTAGTTATGCGGGCAAAAAATTAGGACTAGCAGATGCCAGAGGAACTCTTTTTTATGAATTTGCAAGGGCAGTTAAAGAAGTAAACCCTCTTGTTTGTATTGGTGAAAATGTACGCGGGTTATTGAGTCATGAAAATGGCAAAACATTAGAAGGAATGATTTCTATTTTAGATGAAATTGGCTATAATGTTGTTCCATTTCAAGTGCTAAAAGCAATTAATTACAAGGTCCCTCAAAAAAGAGAACGTCTTATTTTGGTTGGTATTCGCAAGGATATTACGTCGAAATATGAATACCCTAAACCAAATAATAAAATCTATAACTTAATAGATGCTCTAAAAAGAAGCGATTTGTATGATTGTGATGTACCATATTCAATTGGAGCAAAATACCCCAAAAGCAAAAAGGAAATATTGGACTTAGTACCTCAAAAGGGATATTGGCGAGACCTACCCCTTGACTTACAAAAAGAATTTATGGGTGGTAGTTTTCACTTGGGCGGAGGTAAAACAGGTATTGCTCGTCGTATTGGTTGGGATGAACCCTGCTTGACACTGACTTGTAGCCCTGCTCAAAAACAAACTGAAAGATGTCATCCCGAGGAAACACGTCCTTTTACAGTGCGTGAATATGCCCGTATTCAAACATTTCCTGACGATTGGCAATTTGAAGGCTCATTAGCACAACAGTATAAGCAAATAGGGAATGCTGTACCGGTTAATCTAGCTAGAGAAGTCGGGTACTCAATTGTAGCTTTGCTAAACTCTATTTACAAGGAATTGAAGTTGAATAAATCCGATGTTCTTATTTCATCAGCCAGTTGATTACAACCTTGATGGATAAGATCTTGTGTGTCTAAGTTATTGATGGACAAATGTAAAGCAGCCACTAATCCTTCATAAAAATTGGGAAAGCCGGTTAGTCTATGCCAAAAATCACTCCCAACAACAACAGGATGTGAGGCATTTATGATTTTATAATGCATACTTAATTCAGTTTGTTCACCATACAAAACCCCAACTATAAAGTCTGTATTCCTTACATTTTCAAGAGCTCTATTTGTTCTTGCCAAATTAATAGTATCAGTAAATTTGCGAATTAAGGGTTTAACATCTTCTGAATTAATTGTATTAGGGCCAGATTTTAGCTGACACCATTTTTTTCTATTATCTACTTTATCAACAAACTCAATATCCATTCCCTTTATCATTGAACCATCTGCAATTTTTAAATCTACAAACATATTTTGTATTTGGGTTCCAAATGAAGTATTGATAGAGGTTCCAAGTACCCTAGGATAAAAAAGTGCTTTAGCAACTCCTTCAGGCGAATAATTGTTTTCTAATACTTTTGATAAATACTTTACAACAATAGGATTGATATTGTAAGACTTTAGTTTGCAGTTATTTGTCAACGACGATGTAATGTGTTTTTCAAATATATTTACCCTGAAAAATTCTACAATCATGCTGACTAGTTCTTGTTCGTTCATTTAGGTCTTTTTGATGTAATTAAGTGAAATAACGTCTTGGGTTTTAAGGTTTCAAAAATAGCAAATATTTATCAGAAATAAGAATTTATTTGAAAACCATAGTAAGCTTTTAGAATAATATTTTTATCTATCTTTGCGAAAAAAATTCACCCTATGGCAAAACAGTCTCAACTTCTAAGTCCCGAAAATTATATACGTCAGAAAGCACGTAATTTACCTATCTACGAATGTCGTATTAACACCGATTGGGAGGTAGGCAAATTAGCAAGTGTCCTTGTAGCCCGAAGTCATACCAATGGAAATATTAGTTTTTGTTTCTATTTGGTAGATTTAGGATGTCTGGGAGTAAAAGACAGCATGTATTATTTCAATATGCCTATTGATGAATTTCGAGATTACCTTGATGAATTTGAAGAGAAATTGCCTTCTGAAACCATATCATACGAATTAGCTCACAATATCATATATGCCGGTATTGAGTTTGCCGAGGAATATGGTTTTAAACCTTGTAAGGAGTATTTAAGCACGACTAAATACATGCTCGAAGAAGATACCGATGAGATTGAAGTAATCGAAATTGAAGTAGGTGATAAAGATGGTGACCCACTGTATGTGAACAATGGATACGAAAGTCCGTCACGGGTAAACCAAATCCTTAATCAGCTTGATAAAACTGCGGGAGAAAACAATTATACTTATATCGATAACCTTCATGATTTGAATGATTTAGAGCCGGACAACGAATACTCGAAATTAAGTTTAGATGAATTAACAAATCAGTTTGTAGTATTCTACATGAAAGGAATAGATAAATTATCAAAAGCTGAAACCCTTAAATTCGTTGATATAACCGATGAAATTTACATTCATTTATGCTCCGATGTGGAGATTGGCAATTACCTGGACAGTTGGCAAAACGAACTTGATTATGATTTAGATCCGAATTATAACTGTGAAATATTAGGTGTCGACAACCATTTTGTTATTACCGATAAACTCCTTAAAATCATTGATGATACTATAATTCAGATAGATAATAAGCCTGAAAAAGCTAATAAAAAATTAGATGAATTAGAAAAGTTGATTGGCTCTACTCACTTCATAGCCTTTCTGCGTTTAGAAATTCTTAAAGTACTTTCACCTTCTGAAGTTTCGCCAAAATTAAAAGAATACATCAAAGAGTTTCCCGACTGTTCAATGCTAAAATTAATGGTTGAATTTGAAAAGAATTTTTCTCCTGATAAACCTGTAAAATCTGTACCATCTGTTGAAACCATTTTCGAAGGTCGGGAAACTGTAACGCTCTTCGAGATGTATCGGTATTGGAATGATAAACTCTTGATAATTATAAATCAGGAAGATTTAAACATGCTTGAAGCCTTTTATTTATTTGTCGAAGAAATTGACCTTAATGAAGAACTGATGGAGATGCTAAAATCCAGCACCGCATTGGTACGTATTTTTGTACTTGACAAGTATTTGAAAAATTTGTAAAGGGGGGTAATTGCAAACAAGTTAAACTTTAGAACAATGAAAAATGCAAGCATAAACTCCCGTTCCGCGTAGATTAACATTAATGTTTCCGATGTTTGGCATAGTGTATCGCCATGTCACAGAGAATATGGAAAGCAATTGACTCCTTTTTTTCTCAATCAATATTCACCACACAAATATAAATATTCAAGCAAAAAATTAGCTCCAACATACATAAATGGAAAAGCCCCTACCCATAATGGGCAAAGGCTTTCAATCGTGTTTTTTTAGTTTTATTGTTTTTATCTTATTTCCCGTTCCGTTTCTGAACGTTATAATAGATCTTCATTTGGTTACCAAGAATCTTGGTAAATCCTTTCACATCATCGGCACTCCAGGCACGGTTTACTTCACCATATTCGCCAAAATCCGTTTTCATTAAGTCGAACGGACTCTCTACTCCAACGAGCGTATAATTGTAAGGGCGAAGTTTTACAATAACTGTTCCTGTTACGTTTTGTTGTGAACTTTGCAGGAATTGTTCTATGTCGCGCATTACCGGTTCAAGGTATTGAGCTTCGTGCAGGAACATTCCGTACCAATTACCCAACTGGTCTTTCCAGTATTGTTGCCATTTGGTAAGTGTGTGTTTCTCAAGCATTTTGTGGGCATTGATAATCAAAAGTGGAGCAGCCGCTTCAAATCCTACACGACCTTTGATGCCGATAATAGTATCACCAATATGCATATCGCGACCAATGCCATATTTATTGGCAATTTCTTCTAATGCGTTTATCAACAGCACTTTATTTTCGTTTGTTTGTCCGTTTACCGAACAAATCTCACCGTTTTCGAAACCAATTGTCACTGTTTCTTCGCTAAGTTTTTCAACCTGACTTGGATAGGCTGTTTCGGGCAAAGTTTGTTCTGATTTCAGCGTTTCTTTTCCGCCAATACTTGTTCCCCAAAGCCCTTTATTAATGGAGTATTCCATTTTGGTAAAATCGGCTTTGAAACCATGGTCTCTCAAATAATTTATTTCATATTCGCGAGTCAACACCATATCGCGGGTTGGAGTCAGAATCTTGATATTCGGAGCAAGCACATCAAAGGTCAAATCGAACCTCACCTGATCGTTTCCTGCTCCGGTGCTTCCATGTGCCACATAGTCAGCTCCTATTTCTTTGGCATAGTTGATAATGGCAATGGCCTGAAAAATACGTTCCGAACTAACCGAAATAGGATAAGTTCCATTGCGTAACACATTGCCGAAAACCATATATTTAATGCTTTTCTCGTAATATTCCTGCGTAACATCCAGTGCGGCATGCGTTTTTGCACCCAAACGGAATGCTTTATCTTCAATCACTTTCAATTCAACTTCGCTGAATCCACCGGTGTTTGCAACTGCTGTATGTACTTCGTAGCCTTTTTCCTGAGCCAGATACATGGCACAAAACGAGGTATCTAGTCCTCCGCTAAATGCTAATAATACTTTTTCTTTCATGAAAACCTTCTTATTTCCAGCCCCCTAAATCCCCCATGGGGGACTTTTGATACTTTTATGTTATACTTAATTTATTAAATTTTATTTACTCGACTTTATTAAGTCCCCTTCGGGGGATTTAGGGGGCTAATCCCATGGGGGATTTAGGGGGCTTTTACTTTTCTTTATCTTTGGCCGGATCGAACAGCATACCCGTGCATAGGCAGTGTTTACGGTTGGTTCTTTGCAGAATGTCGTAGTTTACACAACTCTGACAACCTTTCCAGAAAGCTTCGTCATCGGTAAGTTCTGAGAAAGTTACAGGTTTATAACCCAGTTCTGAGTTGATTTTCATAACAGCCAGACCGGTTGTTAGGCCGAAAATCTTTGCATCAGGGTATCTCACACGGGAAAGTTCAAATGCTTTACGTTTGATTTGTTTGGCTAAGCCATTTCCTCTATATTTTTCTACAACAATAAGCCCCGAGTTAGCAACAAATTTCTTGTTTCCCCAGGTCTCTATATAGCAAAATCCGGCAAATTCTTCCCCGGCTAAAGCAATAATCGCTTTTCCTTCTTTTATTTTTTGCTCGATATATTCGGGCGAGCGTTTTGCAATACCGGTTCCACGTACTTGTGCCGCATCGGCAATAGTGGTCAAAATCGTATCAACATAACTTAAATAACGCTCATCAGCTATCTGCACAGCTATTTCATCAACGGCTATCTCGTTTTTCATTTTTTCACGGAATGAGTTGTCTGCGAGCAGAAACTCCTTAACAAAAGTACATAATCCTTATTTATACCTGTAATGATTGTAGGTGTTTTTTTTCTACAATTTATGACCTTTTTGTGCAAAAGGGCAGCAAAGATAAATAATACTTTTAAAACAACCTATAAATTAAATTATTCCTATTCGGAAAAAGTGATATTCATCATATCAAGAATCTCTTCGCGTGAAACACCCTCTTTTGGTATCACCAAAATGGTATCATCACCTGCAATTGTTCCAAGTACTTGTTCGTTAGCTTTATTGTCTATATCCCAGGCAATTGCACTTGCATACCCTGGTTTGGTTTTGACAACTGCGAGCTGCCCTGAAAACTCAAGACTCAATACTGCTCCATGAGCAACTAATGTGTTCAACGAACCTGTGTTTGGGAGAGGCTTGTTGTACGATGGCAATACATACTTGTACGCACCATTTGAAAGCGGGGTTTTGGCAACTTTCAGCAACTTCAAATCACGCGATAAGGTTGCCTGAGTTACCTCACACTGTCGGTCACTTAATACTTTTAATAATTCTTCCTGACTTCCTACTACAGAAGAACGAAGAATTTCTGAGATAATTTGTAAACGATTACGTTTATTCTTCATAAAAATGTATAATTATTTAGATTTGACGCAAAAGTACAACAAATTCTGCATAAAACAATGACATTAATGAAATTTATCGATATTTATTCTCATATAATTGTTTTATTCTGAAAATATTCAGGTTTTATTGTATTTATATTCCATTTTGACTGCATATTTTTTGTATATTTCTATATATAGAACAATTTGGACTGAAATTAGTTTTAGTCATTATTAAAACCTGCGACATTAATATTCATTTCTTAAATAGTATCTTTGCAGGTCAAATTTAGTTGATAGTTATTAGTTGATTATTGAACCACTTCTTCTTTTTCCAATTATTAATTATTAATTATTAACTATTAATTAATCCTTTCATGTCTAAACAGGGAAATATCATTATAAAAGGTGCGCGGGTTCATAATCTTAAAAATATAGATGTTGAAATTCCGAGAAATAAACTGGTAGTAATCACAGGGTTGTCTGGCTCGGGGAAGTCATCGCTGGCATTTGATACGCTCTATGCCGAAGGTCAGCGCCGTTACGTGGAAAGTCTTTCATCCTATGCCCGTCAGTTTCTGGGGCGCATGAGCAAACCCGAAGTGGATTACATCAAAGGTATTCCACCGGCTATTGCCATCGAACAAAAAGTAAATACCCGCAATCCACGCTCTACCGTTGGCACTTCAACCGAAATTTACGAATATATCAAGTTGCTCTATGCCCGAATAGGTAAAACCTACTCACCTATTTCTGGTGAACTGGTAAAAAAGCATGAATCGGAAGATGTGATTGATGCTGCCATGCAGTATGCTGACAGAACAAAGCTCATGGTTCTCACTCCGGTAGTTGCAACTGTAGATCGCACGCTTGTAGAGCAATTATACAGTCTTCAATTGCAGGGATTCAGCCGTATTGACGTAAACGGAGAAACATTACAGATAACTGATTTTCTTTCTGCCCACACGATACGTCAAGGGCTTGAAGGTGAGGTTGTTTATCTTATTATCGACCGCCTGGCTATTTCGCACAATCAGGAAACCATTAGCCGACTTACCGATTCGGTTGAAACAGCATTTTTCGAAGGAAACGGAATCTGCGTGCTGAAAGTTTTCACTACCGAAACACCCGAAATTCTTTCTTTTTCCAAACATTTCGAAGCCGATGGAATGCAGTTCGAAACGCCTACTGTTCATACTTTCAGCTTCAACAGTCCGATTGGAGCTTGTCCTGTTTGCGAAGGATTTGGACGGGTTATTGGCATTGATGAAGATCTCGTAGTACCAAATAAGACACTTTCAATTTATGAAGATGCGGTGGTGTGCTGGAAAGGAGAAGTAATGAGCGAATGGAAAAATCAACTGATTCACAGCGCTTCAAAGTTTAAATTCCCTATTCACAAGCCCTATTACGAACTTACCGACGAACAGCGTCAGTTAATCTGGACTGGTAATCAGTATTTCGAAGGACTGAACGCGTTCTTTAAAATGCTGGAAGGAAATCAGTATAAAATCCAATACCGTGTTATGCTGGCGCGTTACCGTGGCAAAACCACCTGTCCGTCGTGCAACGGAAGTCGACTGAAAAAAGAAGCATCGTACATCAAAGTGGGTGGGAAATCCATTTCGGAACTTGTGCTGATGTCGGTTCGAAACTTAAATGAATTCTTTGAAAACATTCAGCTCGATGAGCAGGATGCGGCTATTGCCAAACGCCTGTTGATTGAAATAAATAACCGCATACACTTTTTGTTGGACGTGGGACTTGGTTACCTGACTCTGAATCGCTTGTCGAATTCACTTTCGGGTGGTGAAAGTCAGCGTATTAATCTGGCTACCTCGCTGGGAAGCAGTCTGGTTGGTTCGCTGTATATTCTGGACGAGCCAAGTATCGGACTTCATTCGCGCGACACACATTTGCTGATAAAAGTGCTGAAACAGCTGCGTGACCTTGGAAATACTGTGGTGGTAGTGGAACATGACGAAGAAATTATGCGCGCTGCCGATTATATTATTGATATTGGTCCCTATGCCGGACGTAAAGGTGGCGAAGTAGTTTTTCAGGGCGAAACGGATGCAATAAGCAAAGCTACCGACGAAACCATAGAAAAGTCATACACCCTTAAATACCTGCTGAACAAAGAATTTATCGACGTTCCAGCGCATCGCCGGAAATGGAATAACTACATCGAAGTGTTGGGTGCAAGGGAAAACAACCTGAAAGGCATCAACGTG
The DNA here is from genome assembly GCA_037134195.1 of Paludibacter sp. Taxonomy (GTDB): domain Bacteria; phylum Bacteroidota; class Bacteroidia; order Bacteroidales; family Paludibacteraceae; genus Paludibacter. The sequence goes on from JBAXMR010000017.1 coordinate 31,274, forward strand.
AAATTTCCGCTCAACGTGATGACGGTAGTTACCGGTGTGAGCGGTTCTGGTAAATCGTCGCTGGTGCGCAACGTGTTTTATGCTGCGCTGAAAAAGCATTACGGTGGTGTGGCCGACCGTACCGGACAATTCGGAATGTTGAAAGGCAGTATGCATTTGGCTAAGGACATCGAATTTGTGGATCAGAACCCGATTGGGCGTTCGTCGCGTTCCAATCCGGTGACATATATTAAAGCTTATGATGAAATCCGCAAGCTCTTTGCCGACCAGCAGCTGTCGAAGCAAATGAATTACTCAGCTTCGCATTTTTCGTTCAATACTGAAGGAGGACGGTGCGAGGAATGTCAGGGCGAAGGAACAGTGACCGTGGAAATGCAGTTCATGGCCGACCTGGTGCTGGAATGTGAACATTGCCATGGAAAACGCTTTAAGCAGGATATTCTGGATGTTCATTATAAAGATGTAAACATTTTCGACGTGCTTGAAATGACAGTGAATCAGGCTATTGAGTTTTTTTCGGCTCAAACCGGCAACACCGAAAAGAAAATCGTGAAACGAATGAAACCTCTTCAGGATGTGGGTGTGGGTTATGTGAAACTTGGCCAATCGAGCAGCACGCTGTCGGGTGGCGAAAGTCAACGCGTGAAGTTAGCTTCGTTTCTTGCCAACGAAAAGCCCGAACCCACCATTTTCGTGTTCGATGAGCCAACCACCGGGCTCCATTTCCACGATATAAAAACACTAATGAAAGCCTTTGACGCGCTGATTGCCAAAGGACATACGGTTATTATTATCGAACATAATATCGAGGTTATAAAATGCGCCGACCACATTATTGATATTGGACCTGAAGGCGGTGATAAAGGTGGAAACGTGGTGTTCGAAGGAACGCCTGAAGACATCAGATTCTGCGAAAATTCATATACCGGAAAGTTTTTGAAAGAGAAGATATTAAAACAATTGATGTAAAATACTATGTTATTGGATAAAACAACAGCTTTAGAACACGCCCAAAAGTATGCACAATTAGTCGGTGAGCAACTTCATCCGCTGAAAATTGTGTTATTTGGTTCGTATGCAAATGGAAACCACACAAAAAATAGTGATATTGATATTGCTGTGATTGTGAATAAGATAGAGGACGATTTTCTGGATCTGTCCAAACAATTAAATAAATTCACACGCAATATTGATAGTCGTATTGAACCTGTTTTAATTCAAAACGACGAAGACAGAAGCGGTTTTCTATCAACTATTCTCGAAACCGGAATTACACTCTATCAGAATTAGAAATTCGGTTATGAACTATCCGGAGCACGACTTCAAATCGTACTCGCAATAAATACACAAAACGGACTTGTCTCGAAATGGGGCAAGTCCGGTTTTTGGTATAGGCTAATAATGAAAGAGATAAAGATCAGGATTGCTGTTTGTACACGTTATAAACCCAGCGGTGGGCAGTGTTCGAAGGAACACCGGAAGACATCAGATTCTGCGAAAATTCGTATACAGGTATGTTTTTGAAAGAGAAGATATAGAAAATAAAATGTTTTATCTGGGTTAATTTAAGAATTGTAGAGACAAAGAAAAAGTGAGGCAAAATCCGATTTTTATTATTTAATATTTGGATTGTTTAAAACAAAATGTAGCTTTTATGGATTTAAATCCTGAAAAGTCAATACTTTTTCGGATTCAATTCCTGAAAAGTCATAGTTTTATTTGGTTTTTAAAATAAATCAACTTACATTTGTCAGCAAATATATAGCTTATGATACTCAGAACACTTGCAACCATTATAGAAAATAATTTGTTTTCAGGCAAGGCAATAATTGTTTTAGGTGCACGTCAGGTTGGTAAAACGACAATGATTAAAAATATGTTTCTAAACAATGATGCACTTTTATGGCTAAATGGAGATGAAACTGACATACAGAATCTTTTTAAAGATATGTCTTCTACCCGATTTAAAGCTATATTCGGAAGTAAAAAGATTATTGTAGTCGACGAGGCACAACAAATTGCGGATATTGGTCTACGATTGAAATTAATCACAGATATGCTGCCCGAATATCAATTGATTGTGACCGGAAGTTCATCATTTGAATTAGCAAATCATTTAAATGAACCCTTAACAGGTAGGAAATGGGAGTACAATATGTTTCCTTTGTCGTTTGGAGAAATGGTTCAACATCACGGATTGTTGGATGAAAAACGCTTGATACCACATAGACTCGTTTATGGTTATTATCCCGAAGTAGTAACACGACAAGGTGCAGAAGAAATAGTTCTTCGACAATTGTCCAACAGTTATCTGTATAAAGATATTTTACGTTTAGAACAAATTAAAAAGCCGGATAATCTGATTAAATTGCTTCAGGCAATTGCATATCAGGTTGGTTCACAGGTTTCTTATTCGGAACTCTCGCAATTGTGTGGACTGGATGCTAAGACTGTGGAGAAATACATTATAGTGCTTGAACAATCATATATTATTTTCCGGTTAGGTTCATTTAGCCGTAATCTGCGAAATGAACTGAAATTCTCCAGAAAAATTTACTTTTACGATAACGGAGTGCGTAATGTGTTGATTTCCAATTTTGCACAAATTGAGAACCGGACGGATACAGGTGTTTTGTGGGAAAACTTTGTTATTTCCGAACGAAAAAAATATCTGCAATACAGCATTTTATTTCCGAATACATGGTTTTGGCGCACCAAGCAACAAAATGAAATCGACTATCTCGAAGATCGTAATGGAATATTATCGGCATACGAATTGAAATGGAATCCGGATTCAAAGTTCCGAAAGCCAGTTAAATTTATGAACGCTTACCCCGAAGCAGACTTCAAAATTATTCACAGGGACAATGTAGAACATTTCTTAATGTGAAAAAACGGACTTACCATTGAGGTGAGTCCGTTTTATATTGTATGTGTTAATTTACATTCTTTGTTTTGTCAAGCATATTCCAGCATTGGAATATCATATTACTTTTGTTTCAAAATGGCTATTACTTGTTGCATTCTAATTCTGGAACAATAACTTGGCTTTTGTTGAATCCAAACCATGCTCCAGTAGGTGCATCTGTAATTATTGCAAATGGATTCACAAATAAATATAATGCAACCCAACCAATTTGAAACTCTTTATCTAATGGAATTGTTTGTGATTTACAACCATCCTTTTTGACGATAATCGTATGGTCTTCCTTACGCTTTAATTTGACACTGGCTGTACCTGTTCCAACAAGATTTCCATCAACATAAATTTTACCTTCAGGTGTATTTGAAGTTATGCTAATTCTTTTTGAGCTTCCATTGAACAATACTGCACATGAACTCATACTTAAAACAAATGCAACAATAAGTAATTTACTTGTTATTCTTTTCATATTTTATGATATTAACGTCCGTTCCTAAACGGACATGTAGTTAAATTTGATATATGGTCCTTTAGAAATTTTCAATGTACATTAATGAAAAGTGAGGACAATTATCTTAATAATGATAGATTTTTAAGTTTAAGCTTTTCAAAAATTAATTAAGTACACTGTTGATTTTCTTTATATCATAGGCAATTTTCTTATTTCCTCCCCGCTCCCCAAGTTCAGTATTAGACATAAAAAAAGCGTGGGAACTGTTAAACTTATCTTTTGTGAAGGGTCTCGACTCCCTGAAAGTAGATAAGCAACAGCCCCACGCCTATTAGTATAGCCGTGGAGCGTTTGTTGCTATCATCCTACTTTCTTTGAAATTGTCGAGATTTCACAAAAGGATAATATTTAAAACGCTTTTCGTTATTTTGGTATGTAATCAGAATTTTCAAGCCATTGTCGCTACAATTGCTTTGAAATTCTATGAATTGCAAATATAAAGATAATTTTCACAAAAACAATGTGAAATTAAAAATAATTATTCTTCGGTATTGAATCCGATTTTCTTTCGGGATTTTGAAGTTAATTTTCGGTAGGTATGCAGTTCGGCTAAGGATATATTTATCAGCTCCAGCTGCATACGGGTATCTTCGTTTATGTCGTTATAGTCGGTAAAAACTTCTTCGATATAAGCTTTTAGCTCTTTCATTTCTGTTTGAAATTCTGCTATCTTACTTGTAGGGTTTGATGCAAGCTGTTGTCTTACAGCCACAAAAGCACGCATAATCGCCATATTTAGTTGAATTGCAGTTTTTGAATTGAGCACACTGCTGAGCATTGCTACGCCAAGTTCGGTAAATGCATAGGGTCTTTTTCTTAAACCCATAACTATGGAATTGGATGTCACAATCTGTGATTTCCAATCCTGAAATTCGGAGTCCGTCAATTGAAACATAAAGTCTTCGGAAATCTTTCATTATTCCGTTTAACTGCCTGATTTAATACGCGTGTCTCCACTCCATACATTTCTGCCAAATCGCGGTCAATCATAACTCTTTGTTCACGAATGAAATATATTTTATTTTGAATGATTTGTAATTCCATATCAATTGGGTTATAGATAGAATAACTTGTTTGGATTGGGTTGGTTACTTAGCATTAAGTGGCTGATAAATTGTGAATTGAAGTGAAACCAATTGAACTGAAATTGTCCGGATTTCAAGTCAGGATAATATTTAAAACGCTTTTCGTTATTTTAGTATGTAATCAGAATTTTCAATGGATTGTCGCTACAATCGGAGTTGAAATTCTTTGAAATGCAAATATAAAGATAATTTTCACAAAAACAATGTGAAATTAAAAATAATTATTCTTCGGTATTGAATCCGATTTTCTTTCGGGATTTTGAAGTTAATTTTCGGTAGGTATGCAGTTCGGCTAAAAACTATTTATTAGCTCCATCTGCATTCGGGTATCTTAGTTTATATCGTTATAGTGAGTAAAAACTTCTTCGATATAGGCTCTTACTCTTAGCTCTTTTATTTCGGTTTGAAGTTCGGCAATTCCACTGACATGTTTTCCGGTGAGCGATTGACGTTTAGCCCTATACACATTGCTTAGAACCTGATATGAGGTTAGTCTCCTTGTTTAATAGTGAATGGTTTGTCTGGAATGAAATTTAACCCGTTTAGCAATACTTCAAAAAGCATAACTCTTGTTTTGCGACACATAATACCCTGCTGTTCCCAATAAAGGAAAGCAAGCGATACCTGCCAACAGATAATAATAAGGCACTGTTTTAAAGAATATCGAAAATGCATGTTCTAACAGTCCGCTTGTCAATCCGAAGTAGATAGAAAGTGCCATTCCAACGGCTGCAAAAATCCATACTATCCAGCTGCGGTCGGCAGTTTCAGGTAAGTTTCGAAAAACTCGTTTCGAAAAACCGTTATCAGCAATTTCCTGTTTCTGTTCGCTGAAAAATTGTTTCAGCATTTTGTCATTAGTTTCCATATCCTGCGTTTGTGAGGTACAAAGATAGTTTTTCTTTTCCTTTTAGAATGTATGTTTTCACAGTTCCAAGTGGACAATTCATTATTTTAGCAATTTCAGGGTGAGTTTTGTCTTCCATATAAAACAACAAAACGGCAGTTTGTTCTTCTTTTCTCAGAAATTTTATCGCTTTGTAAATATCCATCTTCTCAGCCGAGAATTCGTTTTGCGTTTGGTGCTGACTGTCAATTTCCCATTCGTTGATATCGGCATATTTTTTTTGCGCCCTCACCGAGTCGTAATATACATTGTAGGCAATGCGGTACAGCCAGGTGGAAAAGCCCGAAATGCCTTTGAAAGCGGTTATATTCAGGTATGCTTTGATAAAGGTTTCCTGTGCCAGATCGTCACTCAACGGGCCATCGCCTGCCGTCAGGTTCAGAAAGAACCGACGGATAGGCGATTGGTATTTGCAGGTTAGTTTATCGAAAGCGTTTTTGTCGCCTAGCAAAGCAACCTGAGTGACCCAGCGGATATCATCCGTGTTGCTCATGGTTATTCAGCGCTTGAATCTGATTTTGGCTTATCAAGAAAATGTACAATCAGGTAACCGACGCCAACAAAGGCAGGAACAATTCCCAGAATCAAACCATTATGTTTCTGCATGATAACAAAAGATATTAAAACTGCCAATCCCACTGCGAGCCAAATAACTCCTCGTTTGAGGTTCGAAGCCGGATTTGCTTTTTTAGGCTCATCGAAGAAATTTTCCGGAATGGTTTGTCCCATTTCAAGCGATTTAGTGTACAATTCGTACTTGCGTTTCGATTCCATGTTTTTGTGACGCACATTCACTACAATAATAGTTCCGACAAAAAGAAATGGTAATGCACAAATCAGAAAAATAATAAAGCTTGGTAAAGGCATTTCGGCATGTCTTTCAGCTTCAATCTTTTGTTTTTCAACTTCCTGTTCTCCTTTTTTAAGTTCAAGAAGTTGATTTGGAGAAAGTTTCGACATAATAATCGAGTCCTTCTTCTGATCCTGAATTTCTTTCGAAGTTTTCACAATTTCGTCTTTCAAACTATCCATATCGATAGTAGAAGCTACTGCATTTGCTCCGACTAATAATGTCAAAGCCAATAAAAATAATCCAATTCGTTTCATAATCGTAAATGTTTTTAAGTGTAAAAAATAATGTTTGTTTTCTATTTAGACGCAACGAACATCAGGTTTGGATTTAAAACGAATAAAAAAGTTATATATTTAACCTTTCGATTGCTCCTGGATTGTGTAAAGATGCTTTGTTATTGAAGTCGTCTTGACTTTTCACAAACAATTTAATATCGCTCCTAACGGAGCTCTAAAATACATTATAATCAATAATTCTACCATAATAACGCTTCTCCGAAGTTAAGAAAATGCTCCGTTAGGAGCAAAATTATGGTAGTTAGTATTCGTTTATTGAACAAAAAGCTCCTTAGGAGTGGCATTTTAAAAAGTCAAGACGACTTCAATATAAAAAAAGCGATGAATGTTTTTCATCGCTTTTTTTATATTGAGAATGAAACTAATCCTTTATTATCTTTTGTATAAAGCTATTTTTCTCTCCGGTAATTTTTACCAGATAAACCGATTTGGGAAGATAGGCTAATGAAACTCTTTCGCCGACACTAACAGATTTGGTCATCAGTAGGAGACCATTTGTATCCATTACCGTAATTTTGGTATTTCCATCTACACCTGTTATCAGCAATGATTGATTATCCTTATCGGAGATGAGTTTGATTGGTTCATTGCTAATAGTAGGAATAGCGGTTTTGATATCAAAAAACAGTGCAATTGTTGCAAAATCAAAATCACTATAGGTATTAAAATAGCTATCGTAATCTAATTCAACCATATTATCGTACAATTGACTTTGTATTGCATTGAATTTTTTGGGAGCATTTTCTACTATTTTGATAAAATTACTCCATTGGTCGGCAACTGAATATAGCACTTTTGTTCCTTTGGGGACGTATAAGGTACATTTGGGGAAAGGGAAAAGATTATCATAACCAATAATTGTTTTAAAAATGTCCGGGCCTAACGTTATTTTGGAAGGATTATCTACATTAATATAAAAACGTATTAAATTATTACAATCCCAAAATGTATATTCCCTGATTTGAGTCACTTTTGAAGGAATTCTTATCTCAGTAAGCGACGAACAGTTATTGAAAGCTCTTGAGCCTATATAAGTTACATTTTCAGGAATCACAACTTTATTCAGGTTGATACAGTTGTAGAAGGCATCACCACCAATTTCGGTAAGCGTTTTTGGCAAAGTAACGTTAGTTATAGCGGAACAATTACTAAAAGCTTCCGATCCTAGCTGTGTAACACCTTCGGGCACAGTCATTGACGTTAATTTTACACAGCCTTTAAATGCTCTATCTCTTAAGCCTGTCAGAGTAACAGGTAAATTCATGTTTGTCAACGACGTGCAATTCTCAAATGCACCTTGTCCTATTAATGTCAGACTGGGAGGTAGTATCAGTGTTTTCAAACTGCTACAGCCTAAAAAATTTTCGTACCCAATAGTTTTAAGTGAGTTTGGTAAGTTAACTGTAACCAAATTTGAACAGCCATTAAATTCATATCCATTAAAATCAGTTACACCATCCGGTATGGTAATGGATGTTATATTTATACATCCGCTAAATGCATATTGACCGATAGTTTTTACTGAATTGGGAATTGGAATTGTAGTATTAAAACCTTCACAGCCTGTAAATGCACCCTGACCTATTACCGTCACTGAATTTGGTATGGTAATAGTATTCAGTGCGGTACAAGTTGAGAATGCGTACCCACCAATTTCAGTTACGCCGTTAGGAATACCCACATTGTTTAATTTTTTACACAAATAGAAGGCTTGTCTTGGCACGCTGGTTATATTTGCCGACAACGTTACAGTTTGTAAATCGGCACATTCCTGAAACGCCTGATCGTATATTGTGGTAACCGAATTTGGAATTACAATTGAAGTGAGCCCTGAAAGATAAAACGCAGTATAACCAATAGTAGTTACTGAGCCGGGAATATTAATCGTTGTAATACTTTTACATTTCCCAAAAGTTCCAGTGCCTATCTTTGTTACAGAATTCGGTATTACAACGCCTGACAAATTCGTACAGTTATAAAACATGTAGTCGTAAAGTTCGGGTATATTGATTGGAAGAGTTGCGTTTGTCAACCCTGTGCAGTTTTCAAAAATATTTTTTCCAAAACCCGTTACTGTAGGAGGAATAACGATGGATAGTAAAGACGAAGAATTATAAAAAGCATAATCTCCAATAGAAACAATATCATAAGTTACACCTGCATTAGTTGTCTGAGCCGGGATACTAATATTTCCTGTATAGACTCCTCCGTTGCTTGTAACTTCAACTGTATTTGCCGACAAAGTATTGTAGCTAATACCATTTGCATCTACAAAGGTAAGAGCATGACTTGCCGTAACTAACGCTAACAAAAGAAAAAGGGTAGTAATTTTTTTCATAACTTTTGTTTTTAATAAATTATTAATTGTACTTATTACATATTTATAGAGGGAGCAAATATAATAAGTTTTATTGTATTTAGACAAAATAATGCGATAATTGTGCATATTAACTATTATTTTATCTCATTCGTTGTGTAATTGTAATTAAAGTGTCATTTTAGGTAATATGCTATTTTCGGCAAACTGAGCTAAATTTTCAGTCATTCTTGTCATAGTTTATGTGTTAATATTGCAAAATTAATAGAACAATTCACAATTACACAGTAATATTACTATGTGAATGTTTTGGCGCGATTATTGTAAATGTATGTGTAATTTAAAATAATTTTACAAACAGGAATAATGCTCAGAGATTTACTACATCGAATTACAAAAACCGACCCGGTAGAGGCCGGTTATCCTGATGTAACATCACTCGAAGGTTTTATTGAAGACTGGAGAGCTCTGAATCCGCAGGAATCACAGCAATTGGCTGATTTGGAGTATTTGTGGGCAAAAGAAATTGTGCTTGATTGGAAAATCGTCGAAGATTTCGATTTTATTATCACGCATGAAATACGTGGTATTCTCGACAAAATGCGTGTACGGTTGCACAGCAGCATCTGTGCCGTAAAAGTGTCGCTTTACAACCGTATTTTTTTCTTTCTTCTCCCTACTTTTCGGATTGTGCAACAGCCAGTCATCCTATATTTTTCATTCCTTCTTTGGCTGTTCGTTTAGCCGAATACCATCCTGATTATCCAAACCCTTAAAAAGTGATACATCAATTAAAATTCGCCCAAAAATATCTTTTCGGGTATTAGTTTTCTATTATTATTTAAAAATTACAAAAAATGAATATAAAAACAAAAGCCAACAGAGTTGGTAATACTTCGCTCGCCGCGTTAGGTGAACGAATCATAAGCACCATCGTTAAATCAGGCATTGACGAAGCCCAAAGAAGTAAAAAATTCGTAGTATTACAGGAAGTAACACGTCTGATTTCAATGCTTTATGCTACCCTGCAATTTATCCCGCAACTGAGGGAGGGCGATAATTCTACTTATACATTTCAAACGTCTTGCTGAGGCTTTTATAGCTTTTTTTTGTGTAAAACAAAAGCTCGAAATTTTCTATTATCTTTGCAATCATATTTTTATGATGAAGAAAAGAACAGCTATATTTTTTATCCTGCTTGCCAATATAATCATATTGGCACATGCTGTTGTTCCACACTACCATCTTCCTCATCAAGGTTGTCTAATCACTTCACAATGCCCCGAAGATAAAAACGGGCATCATCATCCGGTGTCAGACATTCACCACAACCATGAAAACGATAATAAGTCAGACAACGAACATTGCTTGCTAAATAAGATTATTGGACTTCCTATAAATAATGTTCGACAACTATGTGGATGTAATTTTCATACAAATCTCCATCCTGATTTTGGTGGATTTCATGCCATTTTAGTATTCTTTAAATTTGAGTGTATAGTTCCTATTATCACTGCCAATTCACAGCCACCTTTATTAACTTTTTCCTATACATCCTATGCATCAAGCGTTTTAGGCTTGCGTGCTCCCCCTACAGTTTAATTTTCTCACTATCAATGGTTGTTTGCGATAAATATTTATCGCAAAACGCTGTCATTTCCATATCATTATATTATACACATTAATTCAAATAAAAATGAAAAATAAACTTTTTTTATTTGCAATTCTTGCACTGTTATTTGCAAGTTGCAAAAAAAAACACGATGCCAACGAGCATGATGCTCACGAAGAACCGAAATTCCAATATACAGCTTACAGTGCTAATTTTGAGTTATTTGCAGAAGCTGATCCTTTTGTCGTTGGAAAAGAAGGAGGTGTTTTGTCGCACTTCTCACATATACCAAACTTCACAGCATTAGAAAACGGAAGTGTTACTATCCGTTTGATAGTTGACGGAAAAGAAATTTCTCAAGTATTGGAAAAACCTACCCAAAAAGGGATTTACAAGTTTTCTTTAACCCCAGCAACAAAAGGGGCTGGTAAAATTGTGTACGATCTTAAGATTGACAACAATACTTACCAACTGGAAGTGACAAACATAGTGGTTTACGCCACCGAACAGGAAGCTGTTGAAGCTGCAAAAAGCGTGGATATTTCAAGAACAAACACTACATCTTTCACAAAAGAACAGTCGTGGAAAATTGCTTTTGCCACTCAGTTTCCTAAAACTGAACCTTTCGGACAAGTTATAAAAACCACTGCACAAGTACAATCGGCACAGGGCGACGAAGTAATTGTTTCGGCTAAAGCCGCAGGAGTTGTCATGCTCTCAACTGATAATGTTTTGGAAGGTAAAAACGTGAGCAATGGTCAAACCTTGTTTTCAATATCAAGCAATGGATTAGCGTCGAATAATTCGGCAGTGCAATTTGCCGAAGCAAAAAATAATTTTGAAAAAGCGGGCGCCGACTACGACAGAGCCAAAGAACTTGCCAAAGACCAAATTGTTTCGGCTAAAGACTTGCTTAATGCCAAAAACATTTACGATAATGCCAAGGCAGTTTACAGCAATATGAATAAGAATTTCAGTTCATCCGGACAAAGTGTAAAAAGTCCGATGAGTGGTTTTGTAAAACAAATATTTGTTCAAAATGGACAGAATATAGAAGCCGGACAAGCTATAGTTTCGATATCTCAAAACAAAACGCTGTTATTGCGTGCCGAAGTACAACAAAAATATGCTCCAATTCTCGGTACAATTCGCTCGGCAATTATCCGCACACTGAGCGACAATCAAACTTACACGCTGGAACAACTGAACGGGAAAGTGCTATCCTATGGCAAAACAGCTAATAGTGACAATTACTTGTTGCCTGTTAATTTGCAAATAGATAATAATGGGGGTTTTGTTTCGGGCGGATTTGTTGAGATTTATCTAAAAAGTCTGACGAATGCGCAAGCACTCACTATCCCAAATACTGCTCTACTCGAAGAACAAGGCGTTTACTACGTTTACGTACAAGTAAATCCGGAACTTTTTGAAAAAAGAGAAGTGAAAATCGGAGGAACCGATGGATTAAGCACTGAAATTGGAAACGGTATAACAACTAAAGACCGTATTGTGACAAAAGGTGCCATGATGATTAAGTTGGCTCAAGCTACCGGAACGTTGGATGCTCACTCCGGACATGTTCATTAATACACAAACACAATGATAAACAATATTATAAAATTCTCATTGAACAACAAGTATTTTGTCTTGTTGAGTGCGGTGGTCATAATGGTGGTGGGTTTACGTACAGCCAGAAATATGGATGTGGATGTATTTCCAGACCTGACAGCACCTACGGTAGTGGTAATGACCGATGCACATGGTATGGCTTCGGAAGAAGTAGAACGATTGGTAACTTTCCCTATCGAAACAGCCATGAACGGAGCAACAGATGTACGCCGTGTGCGGTCAGCTTCGTCGCAGGGTTTTTCATTTGTATGGGTAGAATTCGATTGGGGAACAGATATTTTTAAGGCTCGCCAAATTGTGAGCGAAAAACTTATCACTGTCAATACACAAATGCCTTTAGGCATTGGACAACCAACGCTGGCATCACAATCGAGTGTAATGGGCGAGATGTTTTTTATTGGCTTACAAGCCGACAGTACAAGCTTGATGGACATCAGAACGATAGCCGACTGGAACATAAAACCTATGCTTATGGCTACAAGCGGTGTTTCGCAAGTAACCATAATTGGTGGCGAATACAAACAATATCAGGTATTAGCCGATCCATACAAAATGAAATATTACCGTATTTCGATGACTGAACTGGCAGATGTTTGTAAAGGTATCAGTAAGAATTCGACAGGTGGTGCTGTTCGTCAATTTGGAAATGAATATGTAGTAAGAGGTATAGCCCGAACTTCGGATGTTGATGCTTTGGGAAATTCTTACATCAAATCGGAAAACGGAAAACCTGTAAGAATTAGTGATGTAGCCGAAGTGAAAATCGGTAGCGGTGTAAAAATGGGTTATGCTTCCGAAAATGGCAAGCCCGCTGTAATTTTATCCATCTCGAAACAACCCAACGCAAATACTGTTGACCTTACAAAACGAATAGAAGCCAATCTGGCATCGCTTCAAAAAACATTGCCAAGTGATGTTAAGTTAGACACCAAAATTTTCCGTCAGGCAGATTTTATCGAAACTTCGGTGAGCAATGTGAAAGATGCTTTAATTGAAGGTGGTATTTTCGTTATCATTATTCTGTTCTTATTCTTGGGCAGTTTTCGGACAACCATCATATCATTACTTGCAATTCCTATTTCGTTATTAGGTGCAATTATCGTAATGGATTTTCTTGGTTTGAATATCAACACCATGAGTTTGGGAGGAATGGCAATTGCCATTGGAGTATTGGTGGATGATGCCATTATCGATGTAGAAAATGTGTATAAACGACTAAGGCAAAACAAACAAAAACTGATTGAACACCAACAGTCGTCATTTCATGTGGTATTCGAAGCCTCAAAAGAAGTAAGAGCCTCCATTATAAATGCGACACTGATTATTATAGTGGCATTTATTCCCTTATTTTTCTTGTCGGGCATGGAAGGTCGAATGCTGATTCCGTTGGGTATAGCGTTTATTGTTTCCTTGTTTCTTTCGCTCGTTGTAGCCATGACCCTTACACCCTTATTGTGTAAAATGCTACTGACAAACGATAAATACCTAGCCAAAAACGAAAAGGACAAATGGCTAACCAGCAAATTGATTCATTACTATCAAGTATCATTGGAGTGGGCACTACATCACAAAAAGTTAGTTGTGTACTCAGCATTGGGGCTATTTATTGTTTCGTTGGTTTTATATTCAACCATGGGGCGCACTTTCCTGCCTGAGTTTAACGAAGGTTCATTAACTTTGTCCGTTGTTTGTAAACCGGGAACTTCGTTGGAGGAAAGTAACCGGTTGGGAAATTTGGTTGAAACAGAATTACTATCAATTCCTGAAATAAAAAGCACAGCCCGACGAACCGGACGTGGTGAACTGGATGAACATTCTCAAACAGTAAACAGCGCAGAAGTTGATATAAATTTCACATTGAAAGATCGAAGCAGGGAAGAATTTTTAATTGATGTTCGCAAAAAAATTGCAGGGATTCCCGGCATTGTTGCCACCGTTGGTCAACCCCTCGGACATCGTATAGACCACATGATTTCAGGAACTCGGGCAAACATTGCTATTAAAGTATTCGGAACTGATTTGAATAAGATGTTTAGTATCGGAAATCAAATAAAAGCAGCAACAACTGGTATTGAAGGATTAGTAGATGTAAACGTTGATCAGCAGGTAGAAATTCCGCAAATTCAAATCCGTGCTAACCGTGATATGTTGGCTCAATATGGAATTACCATCGAAAAATTCAACGAATTCATTGATATTTCATTTGGTGGTGAAAAACTGTCGGATATTTACGAAGGACAGCGTAGATTCGACCTTGTGTTGCGCTTGAATAAGGATTATACAGGAACTATTGAAGGAATTCGCTCAGCACTTATCGACACACACGACGATAAGAAAATTCCATTGGAACAAGTGGCAGAGATTGTTTCTGTTTCGGGTCCAAGTAGCATTAGCCGCGAAAACGTACATCGTAAAGTAGTGGTATCAGCCAATGTGTCGGGTCGCGATATTCGAAGCGTTGTTCAGGATATTCAGAAAAATGTGGATGAAAAAATTAGGTTCCCCGAAGGTTATAGGGTTGAATATGGCGGACAGTTCGAAAGTGAAGCCAAAGCTTCACGAACCTTATTGATAACCTCCATACTTGCTATATTAATCATTTTTTTACTCCTATTCCAAGAGTTCAAAGATTTCAAACTGGCGGGAGTTGTTTTGCTAAATTTACCGTTGGCGTTGATTGGTGGTGTATTTACCATCTATTTCACTTCGGGCGTAATGAGTATTCCGGCTATTATCGGTTTTATCACACTCTTTGGTATTGCTACCCGAAACGGTATTCTGTTGATTTCAAACTATCAACGTTTACACTTATCGGGAGCATCACTTCATAAAACAGTTGTTACAGGCTCGTCCGACCGTTTGAATGCAATTTTAATCACAGCTTTAACAGCTGCTCTTGCACTTATTCCATTGGCACTCCGTGGCGATTTGTCGGGTAATGAAATCCAAAGTCCAATGGCAAAGGTAATTTTAGGCGGTTTGCTTACTTCCACTTTGTTGAATATTTATATTGTGCCGATAGTTTACAGCATTTTGTACAATCGTGGAATTTTAAAACCGAAAGATAATGAGAAGCTAAATAATTAAAATTCTAAAAAACAGAAATATGAACAAATACATAAAAACAGGAATTGTTCTACTCTTTTTGCCGGTTTCGTTGTTCGCACAAAATAATGTGGATAAAGTGCTGTCGCAAATTGAAAAAAACAATACAACCCTTTCGGCTTTGAGCAAAAGCACCGATGCCCAAAAGGTGGGCAACAAAACAGGTATTTTCCTGAAAAATCCCGAAGTTGAATTCAACTATTTATTGGGTAATCCTTCATCAATTGGAAACAGAACTGATTTTAGCATCAAACAGTCGTTTGATTTTCCGACCGCTTACGGGTATAAAAATCAAATATCGGATATCAAAAACGAACAAACCAAACTTGAATACCGCAAACAACAAAAAACACTGTTGTTGCAAGCCCGGAATATTTGTATCGATTTGATTTATACCAATGGGTTGAAATCGGAATATACCAAAAGGCTCAATCATGCTCAAAGTATTGCCAAGTCGTATAAATTGAAGTTTGATGCTGGTGATGCTAGTATTCTGGAGTTCAATAAAGCGCAATTGAATCTGTTGAATTTGAGCAATAAAATAGAATTGCTTGAAATTGACCGTACCGCTTTGCTTTCGGAGTTAACCCGACTAAATGGTGGTGTAGCTATCGAATTGGCCGACAATGAATTTCAATCTCCTATAATTCAAACAGATTTTGACAAGTGGTACACGCAAGCCGAACAAAGCAATCCGGTACTCAACTGGCTGAAGCAAGAAATTGAAATCAGCAAAAAACAATTGAACCTCAATAAAGCATTGGCTTTACCAAAAGTCCAGACAGGTTATATGAGCGAGACGATTGTTGGTCAGCAGTTCCGTGGTATTAGCGTTGGCTTGTCCATTCCATTGTGGGAAAACAAAAACACGGTAAAATATGCCAAAGCCAACGCTGTGGCGTTAGAAACTGTGGCTGCCGACAATAAAGTGCAGTTTTACAATCAACTAAAAATCTTGCACAGCAAGGCTATTAGTTTGCAAAGCAACGTAACCGAATATCGTTCTAAATTACAATCATTCAACAGTTCTGATTTGCTCAAAAAAGCATTGGATAAAGGTGAAATCTCCCTGATTGATTTTATCATGGAGCTTTCAATCTATTATGAAAATGTGAACAAAGTGCTTGAATTGGATAGAGATATGAACAAAGCCGTAGCGGAACTTAACTGTTACCTTTAAGATTATCGTTTTAGACTAATCGCCCAAAAAGCAAAAAAAACCACAGCAAGTTAGTGTTTATTTTTAAAACGCCTTGCTGCCTTGCTGCATTGTTGTCCGAACTTATAGTTAACATTCCAATATTCAACATTTTCGCATAAGACATTCAGGTAGTTAGCTTTAAAATTTGATAAAAAGCTGTTCTAAATCTTTTTCAGTGCTCTTCCCACTAAATAAATCTGGTGGGTTTATGTTGATTTTTGCGAGCAGCCCTTACTGTTATTTGCGTGTTGTTTATAATAGACATTATATAAGTTCAAATATTTTAAGAATTGAACGCAGATCGAAGATGCCGACTTGACGGCATTACACTGACATAGCGGATTTGAAACGGATTTTGTCCCCGATAAATCGGGTAGGATAAAGACTTCGATATTTAAATCAGACCCGATTTATCGGGGATAAAATCCTTTTATTGATCCGTATTTACATTTTATACCGTCAAGTCGGCACGTCGAAATACTCCGTCTGTGCAAATCAGCTAAATCCGTGTAATGCCGTCAAGTCGGCATCTTCGATAAGCGTTCCATTTCTTTACTTTGAAATATATAATTCAATATATCAGATACTTATAACTTGTATAATGCCTAATTGATTCATAGAGTATATTTCCCTTTATCCTTGTAATAAAATGATTTTCATCCTCAATCCATATTTTAAACAACTTTGTATCAAAGTAGCCTCTATCATCAACAATAATAGTGTCCTTTTCATACCGAAAATTATCCACTCCACGTCTGTCGCTTACTTTAGCTTCGCTGATATTTATTATCTCGGGAATCATGCTCCGCTCATCTAACGACACATGAGCCTTGATACCCCCTTTAGCTTTCCCGAACATCATACTCACCAATTCATCGTAGGTAAAGTAACTTGAGCAACTCTTATCCGATTTATACTTGTTGATTGAAGCCCGCAATAATGAATGTGGAATTAAATCTAAAATCTGTTTGAAAATCGGTGATTCTGATTTTTTACCTAACTTTGTACTCATAGAAAAGTTCTTTATTTAATATTTGAGTGTAGAAACTAAAAATATACGATTTATTGAACTTTTCTATTTTTTTTTCAATTATTGTTCGGACAGTAATGAAAGAAACTGCATTTAGCCCCAGATATTTCGCATTTTCATTATTCAAACCTGTTTTTCCACTTAAATTCAACCCTGTATTCAACGCTTTTCATTATCTTTGTAACCCTTGTTTTTAAAAAGTAATCGGTAAATCCAATGAAAACACTACAACCCAAAGCTGTCTGGCAGTTTTTCCACGAAATAACTCAAATTCCACGTCCTTCGAAAAAGGAAGAACGGATAATAGCATATCTAACTGATTTTGCTCAAGAACATGGTTTGGAAAGTAAAACCGATGAAGTGGGAAATGTGCTGATTTGCAAACCGGCCACGAAAGGATACGAGAATAAAATAACAACCATATTGCAGGCTCATATCGACATGGTGTGTGAAAAAAACAGCGATAAGGTATTTAATTTTGATACTGATGCTATTCAAACGTACATTGATGGAGATTGGGTAAAAGCTCATGGCACTACACTTGGAGGTGATAATGGCATAGGAATGGCCATGATGCTTGCCGTACTGGCATCAAGAGATTTACAACATCCGGCATTGGAGTGTTTATTTACGGTGGACGAAGAAACCGGCTTGACAGGAGCTTTTGCACTGGATAATAAACTATTGACCGGCAAAGTGTTGATAAATCTGGATTCGGAAGATGATGGCATTATCTTTATTGGCTGTGCCGGTGGAATTGATACCACTGCAACAATGAATTACCAACCCGAAAAATCACCTGAAAATTATTTTGCTTTCACTGTTTTGGTGAAAGGTCTCACGGGCGGTCATTCAGGTGATGATATCGAGAAAGGCAGGGGTAATGCCAATAAAATATTGAACCGCTTCCTGTGGACACTGAACAAACAAACCGATTTGCGTTTATCAAGCTTCAATGGTGGCAATCTGCGAAATGCCATTCCACGTGAAGCTACCGCAACAGCCTTAGTTCCCTGGGCTGAAAAAGAAAATGTACGTGTACTTTTCAATCATTTTATAAACGATCTGGAATTGGAAATCAGCGATGTAGAACCAAATATCAGCCTGAATCTGGAATCGGAAAACATTCCCGAAACGGTTATCGACAAGAAATCGTCGGATGCATTACTGAACGCACTTTATTCTTGCGCACATGGTGTGATAGCAATGAGTCGGGATATGAAAGGTTTGGTGGAAACATCTACCAACCTAGCTTCGGTAAAAATGCAGGAAGGCTATACAATATTGATTACCACCAGCCAGCGCAGTTCGGTAGAATCATCGAAATACGATATCATGCAGCAGGTAGAGTCAGTATTTAATCTCTGCGGGGCAACTGTTACACACGGCGATGGTTATCCGGGTTGGAAACCCAACTTGAAATCAAACATTCTGCAAACGGCACAGGCAAGTTACAAAAAGCTGTTCGGTGAAGAAGCTCAAATCCGCGCTATCCACGCCGGACTGGAATGTGGTCTTTTTCTAGAAAAATATCCTCAACTGGATATGATTTCTATTGGTCCGCAAATGTACGGCGTACACTCACCCGATGAACGGTTAAGTATTAGTTCTACGCAGAAATGCTGGAAGTGGCTGAAAGAGATTTTGACAACAGCCCCCTAAATCCCCCGATAGGGGACTTTAAGAAAAAAAAGTTCTATGAAATTGACTCCAAAAACAAACGAAACTAACTCTGATTCCTCCCTAATGGGGAGGTTAGGTGGGGCTTCAAATAAACGAAAAATAATAAACGACCCGGTTTTCGGATTTATCAACATTCCGAATGACTTTTTGTACGATATCATTCAGCATCCATACTTTCAACGACTGAATCGTATCAAACAACTTGGTTTGTCATCGTTTGTTTATCCCGGTGCACAACACACGCGCTTGCAACATTCACTGGGTGCAATGTATCTTATGGGTGAAGCCATTGCTCAACTGCGCGATGCGGGACATGAAATCACTTCTGCCGAAGCCGAAGCGGTTCGTGCCTGCATATTGCTGCATGATATTGGTCATGGACCATTTTCGCACACGTTGGAACACAGTCTGGTAAGTGGTGTTAGTCATGAGGAGATTTCATTGCTCATGATGCAGCAGATAAATCAGGAGCTAAATGGGAAGCTTGAAATGGCGCTGGATATTTTCACCAACCAATATTCTAAAAAGTTTTTACACCAATTGGTTGCCAGTCAGTTGGATATGGACAGGTTAGATTATCTTAGCCGTGACAGTTTTTATTCGGGTGTTAGTGAGGGAATTATTGGTGCTGCCCGAATCATTAAAATGTTGAACATTCACAACGATCAATTGGTGGTTGAAGCAAAAGGAATTTACTCCATTGAGAAGTTTCTGGTAGCTCGCCGACTGATGTATTGGCAAGTCTACCTGCATAAAACATCTGTGGCAGCTGAAAAGATGCTGATGAATATACTGAAACGTGCCAAGGAGCTAGCCAGTCGGGGTATCGAACTTTTTGCAACTCCGGCTTTACGATATTTTCTTTATAACGAGATAAATGATACTAATTTCGGCAAATCAGATGAATCTTTGTTAAACTTCGATTTGTTGGACGACTCTGATATTGTTTGTGCCATAAAGGTTTGGTCATCACATTCGGATATTGTGCTTTCCACTCTTTCCAAAGCATTCACTAACAGGCGTTTGTTTAAGGTTCAGGTAGGTTCGCAAGCTATTGATAAATCTATGAGGGAAAATCAGTTGAAACAATATGTTGAGCATTTTGGCGTTGACTTTAATGAAGCAAGCTATTTTATGGGTGAGGAAATTGTAACTACCGACACCTACAGCCCGGAAGATGACAGCATCAATATTTTATATAAGGATGGAACAGTTAAAGATATTGCCGATGCTTCCGACATGTTGAATATCAATGTACTGACTAAGAAAGTCGAGAAGTATTATTATTGCTATTTAAGGCTTTAATACTTTTAATTTTATGCCTGATTAAATGATTTCCCGAGAGTTACGAATCGTTATACTTTAGCCTGTTTTATGGTTAATTGAAAATAGTTTAGTACTTTTGTGCCAAATTTTTGGATATGGAGTTTTCAGCTCAACAAATTGCAGAATTTTTAGGAGGTGAAATTGAAGGCGATGCTTCAGTTAAGGTGAGTTATTTTTCAAAAATAGAAGAAGGCAAACCGGGTACACTAAGTTTCCTTTCCAATCCAAAATACACCCAATATATCTATGAAAGTCAGGCAAGTATAATTCTTGTAAATAAGACTTTCATTGCTGAAAAAGAAGTAGCAGCAACATTAATAAGGGTTGATGATTCATACGCTTCGTTAGCAGTATTACTATCGCTGGTAGATCAAATGAAGCCCAAGAAAACCGGAATATCTTCGCAAGCTGCGATTTCAGATTCCGCCATTATTGGTGAAAATGCATACATTGCTCCGTTTGTATATATTGGTGAGCAAGTAAAAATCGGCCAAAATGTCAGGATTTATGCGGGTTGCAGTATCGATGATGGGTCTCAAATAGGGGACAATGTTTGCCTGTATGCCGGTGTAAAAATATATAACGATTGTTTGGTTGGAAATAACTGCATACTTCATTCGGGTGTGGTTATTGGTTCCGATGGATTTGGGTTTGCTCCCACAGAAGATGGTTCGTATAAAAAAATCCCTCAAATGGGTAATGTGGTTCTGGAAGACGATGTAGAAATTGGAGCCAATACCACTGTAGACCGAGCCACGTTGGGAAGTACAATAATTCATAAAGGTGTGAAACTAGATAATCTGGTACAGATAGCACATAATGTAGAAGTGGGTGACAATACAGTTATTGCAGCGCAAACAGGCATTTCGGGCTCTACTAAACTGGGTAAACGCTGTACAGTAGGTGGTCAGGCAGGCTTTGCCGGTCACATTCAAATGGCCGATGGCACGATAATTGGAGCGCAGGCAGGAGTTGGCGGTTCAATAAAGAAACCAAATCAACGGATACAAGGTTCACCGGCAATTTCGATGACAAATTTTTATAAGTCAGCAGTAGTAATCCGCGATTTACCTGAAATACAGAAGTTGATTCATTCCATGCAAAAACGGATTGAAGAGCTTGAAAATAAACTCAAATAATATCATTTTTATTATATATAAAACCGGCAACCAACTGCGAAGGTTAGCCGTAAAACGATTAGCATGTCGAAACAACAAACTATTAAACAAGCATTTACGCTTTCAGGAAAAGGACTGCATACGGGACTTGAAATTAAATTGACTTTTAACCCGGCTTCCGAAAATCATGGAATAAAGATAAAAAGAATTGACCTGGAAGGACACCCTGTAATGGATGCTGTGGCTGAATATGTAACCGAAACCACCCGCGGAACTGTATTACAAAAAGGCGAAATGCAAATTAGCACCATCGAACATGTAATGTCTTCGCTTTATGCATTAGGTATTGATAATTGTTTACTGGAAGTTGACGCACCTGAATTTCCAATCTTGGATGGAAGTGCAAAATATGTTGTTGAAGGAATACGAAAAGCAGGAATTGAAGTACAAAGTGCAGATAAAGACTATTATATCGTTCGCAAAAAAATAGAATACAGTATTCCTGAAACCGGTGCAAAAATAACTATAATTCCAGATGATACATTCAGTGTAGATGTTCATATTGGTTTCAATTCCACCGTATTAGCCAACCAATTCGCATCTCTTTCATCACTCGATAATTTTGCAGATCAGGTTTCAAGCGCACGCACTTTTGTGTTTGTTCATGAACTTGAGCCACTTATCAAAATGAACCTGATAAAAGGTGGTGATTTGAAAAATGCCATTGTAATTTATGATCGCAAACTCGCTCAAGAGGATTTCGATAAACTTGCCGACTTATTACATCAACCTCATCTTGATGCCGATAAGTTGGGTTATTTAAACGGAGGTATTCACTTCTCTAACGAACCTGCCACACATAAACTATTGGATATAATCGGTGATTTGGCTTTAATAGGCAAACCGCTGAAAGGCAAAGTAATAGCAACTTTCCCTGGCCATAAAATTAATACCGATGTTGCCAAACTGATACGTAAAGAACTAAAAAAACAGGACGTTCAGACACCGGTTTACGATGATACCATTGCACCTATTTTGGACGTAAATGCAATTCGCAAATTATTACCACATCGCTGGCCATTTTTGATGGTGGATAAAATTATCGAAATGCGTGAGAAAGTGATTGTCGGAGTAAAGAATGTGACTGTAAACGAAACTTTCTTTATGGGTCATTTTCCTGATGAGCCGGTTATGCCGGGTGTTTTACTGGTAGAAGCTATGGCTCAGACTGGTGGACTACTTGTTTTGAATACAGTTGAAGAACCTGAACGTTATTCTACTTATTTCTTGAAAATCGATAATGTTAAATTTCGCCAAAAAGTAGTTCCCGGTGATACTGTTATCTTTCACCTCGAAATGACCGAACCAATGCGCCGTGGTTGTGCAGTGATGAAAGGCACTGCTTTTGTAGGTGGAAAAATAGTTACTGAAGCCGAATTCATGGCTCAAATTGTAAAAAACAAATAAAACAGCCCTCTAAATCCCCCAATAGATGACTTTAAAACCCAATAAATAGATTTATTTATAGTTTAAATTTGATTAATACTTGCTCTTTATTCCCACTTTAGGGGGTTAGGAGTCTTAAAACAATAACAATGAAACAACCGTTAGCATACATTCACCCCGACGCAAAAATTGCCTCAACCGTTGTGGTTGAACCTTTTGTAACTATCGACCGCAACGTGGTTATCGGTGAAGGATCTCAAATTGGTTCTAATGTTACGATTATGGAAGGTGTTCGTATCGGTAAAAACTGCAAAATTTTCCCGGGTGCGGTTATTGGTGCGGTTCCACAGGATTTAAAATTTAAGGGTGAAGACTCGCTGGTAATTATTGGTGACAATACTACGATACGTGAATTTGTTACTGTAAACCGCGGAACAGCTGCCAAAGGTAAAACAGTGATTGGCGACAACTGCCTTTTGATGGCTTATTGTCATGTGGCTCACGATTGTATTATTGGTAATAATGTTATCATGTCCAACGCTACCCAACTTGCCGGAGAAGTGGAAATTGACGATTTTGCCATTATCGGTGGAGGTTCATTGGTTCATCAATTTACCCGAATTGGCTCACACGTGATGATTCAGGGTGGTTCTAAAATAGGTAAAGACGTTCCTCCGTTTATTACAGCAGGCCGTGAACCGCTCTCGTATGCAGGAATTAATTCTATCGGACTTCGTCGCCGAGGTTTTACCAACGAGCAAATACGTGATATTCAGGATGTTTATCGCTACATTTTCCAATCAGGAATGAATACTGCACATGCCATTGAACGTATTCAGGCTGAACTTCCGGCAACAAACGAACGCGATGAAATTCTGCTGTTTATCAAAAACTCACCACGAGGAATTATCAAAGGTTATTTTGAATAATAAAACCTTTAGTAGTTCGACGAAGGAGAACACTAAAGAGTTTTTTACACAACCCAAACTCTCAAAGGTACTTCGTATTCTTTGAGGTTTTTTGTTTAAAAATGAACTAATTTATTGTATATTTATTTACATTGAATTGTTCATTTCACAATTTTGAACTATTTTTGCGTTGAAACTATAAAGCAAAAAACGTTACTCTGAGAAAGGACCTATATTGCATAGGTCTTTGCTTGTAAAAAGCGACAAACAATTCATATCAGGTATGGAAAATATTGAAGAAGCACCTAAGAAAACCCTCAATTTCATTGAGACTTTCGTTGAACAGGATCTGAAAGATGGCAAAAACGATGGACGAATTCAGACCCGTTTTCCGCCCGAACCCAATGGTTACCTGCATATCGGTCATGCCAAGGCTATTTGCCTTGACTTTGGTGTGGCACGAAATTATGGCGGAGTTTGTAATCTCCGTTTCGACGACACCAATCCTGTAAAAGAGGATGTTGAATATGTTGACTCCATTCAGGAAGATATTCAATGGCTTGGGTATAAGTGGAAAGATATTTATTATGCTTCCGATTATTTCCAGCAACTCTGGGATTTGGCTGTTGAACTTATTAAACAGGGAAAAGCTTATATCGATGAACAATCGGCTGAACTTATTGCCAAACAAAAAGGCACACCAACTGTTCCCGGCACTGAAAGTCCGTTCCGCAACCGCCCTGTTGAAGAAAATCTGGAACTTTTCCACAAAATGAATACCGGTGAAGTGGCCGAGGGTGCTATGATACTGCGTGCAAAAATTGATATGGCCTCACCAAACATGCATTTTCGTGACCCGATAATGTATCGTGTGATAAACTCACACCCGCATCACCGCACCGGATGGACATGGAAAGCGTACCCAATGTACGATTATGCACACGGGCAATCCGATTATTTCGAAGGCGTAACCCACTCGCTTTGCACGTTGGAATTCGAGGTTCACCGTCCGCTTTACGACTGGTTTATCGATCAGTTTAAGGACAGCGATTATCGTCCGCGACAAATAGAATTCAATCGGTTGAATCTGACTTACACGGTGATGAGCAAACGTAAAATGCTTCAGCTCGTTCAGGAAGGTCTGGTTAGTGGTTGGGACGACCCACGTATGCCGACAATTTGCGGATTGCGTCGCCGGGGTTATTCTCCTGAATCAATCCATAATTTCATTGATAAAATTGGTTACACCAAATTCGAAGCGCAAAATGATATCGGTTTGCTGGAATACTCAGTACGTGAAAGTCTGAATAAAACTGCCACCCGTGTCAATGCAGTTCTCGACCCTGTGAAACTCATAATAACCAACTATCCCGAGGGTAAGGTGGAAATGATGGAAACCGTGAATAATCCCGAAGATGAATCGGCAGGAACACGCGAAATCGCTTTCAGCAAAGAGCTTTACATGGAACGGGATGATTTTATGGAAGAAGCACCAAAGAAGTTCTTTCGCATGACTCCCGGTCAGGAAGTACGCCTGAAAAGTGCCTATATTGTAAAATGTACAGGTTGCAAAAAAGATGCGGAAGGTAATGTTGTAGAAGTTTATGCTGAATATGATTCGCAAACCAAAAGTCACATGCCCGAAGCTAACCGCAAGGTAAAAGGGACACTTCACTGGGTATCTGCTTTGCACTGTCTGAATGCTGAAGTTCGACTATACGACCGCTTGTTCAGTGTTGAAAATCCATCAGCCGATGAGCGCGATTTCCGTGATTTGCTGAATCCGGATTCATTGAAAGTACTTACCGATTGTAAGGTTGAAGCGTCTTTGAAAGATGCTAAATCATTGGATCACTTCCAGTTTCAACGGATTGGTTATTTTAATGTGGATTTGGATTCAACATCAGACAAGTTGATATTTAACCGTACAGTTTCGCTTAAAGACAGCTGGGCAAAAGAACAGGGAAGATAGAATATTTGCCAATAATAATTCCAGAAAAGCCGTTGCAAGTAAAATTGTAACGGCTTTTTAGCGTTTTCTGACTTTTTTCGATAACATTACTTCAGATACTTCTCCAAAAACACATCCTGCTCCCAAAGCAGGTGCAGAATATTTTCGCGTGCCACATAAGCATGTTGTTCTTTGGGAAGTATGACCATTCGAGCAGGAGCACCGAGACCCTTTAGAGCCTGAAAGTATCGTTCAGTTTGTAAAGTGAAGGTTCCGGGGTTATTGTCAGCTTCGCCGTGTACAAGCAAAATTGGATCTTTTAACTTATCGGCATTCATAAATGGTGACATTGCATTATAAACCTCAGGTGCATCCCAATAGTTCCGCTGTTCACTCTGAAAACCAAATGGTGTCAATGTTCGGTTATATGCCCCACTCCGGGCAATTCCGCAGGCAAATAAATCAGAATGTGTAAGCAGATTGGCTGTCATAAAAGCACCGTAGGAATGACCGCCAACAGCCACTTTCGTGCGATTAATAAACCCTAACGAATCAACCGCATCGATTGCTGCTTTTGCATTTGATACCAATTGTTCAATAAAGTTGTCGTTTGGTTCAGTTTCACCTTCGCCTATTATTGGGAAAGCTGCATCGTCAAGCACAGCATATCCACGAGTAACCCAATACACAAATGAACCATAATACGGATACGTGAATTCGTTTTGATTGGCAGAACTTTGTCCGGCACTGATTTTATCTTTGTATTCGGCTGGATATGCCCAGATAAGTAGCGATAATTTTGGGGTTTTTCTTTCCCTGTCGTAACCTGCTGGCAGATAAAGTGTTCCCGAAAGTTCCACTCCATCAGCACGTTGGTATTTAATCACTTCCTTATATACGTTTTTTATTGTTTCAAATGGATTTTGGAAATTGGTAACTTGTGTAACACTATCTTTCTCACGAAAATTACGGAAATAATAATTCGGATATTCATTTTTTGACTGAATGCGAACCAAAGCCTGACCATTTTTATAATCCTCAATATCGAAAATTTCTTCCATTTTGTCAGTATAAAGCGACTGATAAAGGCGTTTTGTTTTCAACGTTTTCAGGTTAAACTCATCAATAAAAGGGAATTGACCTTCTGCTGTATGCCCTTCACCTATTCTGAAAAGACAATCATCGGCTATAGCCAATGTGTATTTTCCATATTCATTTTTCCATGTATCAAAATGTCCGGGGTCGGAATATATATCCTGAAAGTTACGGTCGTTGATAATTATCGGAGCATCAACAGGTATCGAAGGATTTATCAGGTAGGTTCTTTCATTCCGGGTATCGTACCATTCATCCTGAATCACAGCTATATCTTTATTTCCCCAAATAATATTCATAAACCGTTGAGTAGTTTTATTTAGCAAAGTTGGATTTTCGTCAAACGGTGCTTTCCAAAGATAAACCGCATCGCGAAAATCGGCTTTTTTTTGTGGGTCACCACCATCCAAGGCTTCTACATAAAATAAGGTGTCAGGTTCATCAAGACGCCAGTTAAGCTGACGTTTCCCCTTCCTTACAGCCATAAAACCCTTAGGCAATACTTCCGAAAGTGGGACTTCGTTCACGGTTTTTGCTTCATTTGTTTTCAGATTGCTAACAACCGAAGTCATTGGAAATCGGTTTAACGGCACCACATACGAGAATGGTTTGTGTAACTTAGTTGTCAAAAGATAATTTCCATCCGGTGAAAAGGCTTCAAAACTATACATATCAGCCGGTTTGAATAATTCAGCTTTTCCGTTGAGGTCAACCATATACAACTCAGAAGTTGCCAATGTAATAAAATTCACCTCATCAGTGGCATTTTTGAGTAAATCGGGATACGTTCTGTTTTGCGATTTGGAACCCTCACTGGTTGAGATTGTTGGACCGGTTGGAAGATATATGTTGGGATCAATTAATAATGGACGGTCTTGGGGCAATAAACGAACCAGTAAAGCTTTACTGTTGCGATACCAATTCAGTGGATTTCCCAAATTAGCATTAACCACGGCATCAGTCAATCGGGTAGCATGGGCCGATGCAATATCCAACACCCAAAGTTCTACACCATTTTCAGCTGTAATTGTAAAAGCTACTTTTTTTTCATCGGGCGACCAAGTAATAAATGTAATCCGTGGGTTAGCAGGCAATCCTTTTACCTGAATTTCATTGGATTCCGAAACTTTTCGCACTTTCAGGTTGTTTACATAATTGATAGATGATGAGATATTTGTTACCGGATTCACTCTTAATCCACCCATACTAATTTCCTGAACATTCAGATCTTTAATTGATTTATAAGTTGGACTGTAAATCAGTAATAAAAACTCTTTACGTGTATCGATTGAAACTTGTGGTGTCCGCTGATAATCGGCCAGTTTTAGAATAGAATCAGGTGGTAATTGATAAATCAGATTTTCCTGTGTATTTTTAGTTTTTATCGACATGATGATGATTATTACGATTGTAAGAATTTAATTGTTCATTGTAAACATCTGCTTATTGCAAATGTACTCATTCTCAATTGATTTTTCTTAAATGCAATGTAATAAATAGTCTTAAAAAATGGAAGAGTATTTGTAATTGTTTATTACACTCTATGGTAAGCGAATATTTATGCAGAAAATACTTAAAAATACAAAAATACAAAAATATTCAAAATTTATTCTATAAATTTGCAAGATTTTGCGCTTGAAAAAAAATACATTATTGTAATCATTACTTATTAGCTATATGAAAAAACTATTTACTTTTCTACTTCTTTTACTTTCACTAGTTTCACTTGCTACTGAGCCCAGTGGATATTATAATGCTGCGGTTGGAAAAACTGAAGCTGCTCTGAAAACTCAACTATTTACTATCGTTGGGTCGCATACACAAAGAAGTTATGATAATTTATGGACAGATTTTCAAACAACGGATAAACGTGCAGACGGGAAGGTATGGGATATGTATTCATCTTGTGATTTTACATTTATAACTCAACAAGATGGTGGATCAGGTGGAACGGCTGAATGTCAGTACTATAACAGAGAACACTCAATGCCAAATAGCTGGTTTGCGAAAGCATATCCTATGTATTCAGACCTTTTTCACATGTATCCGACTGATAAATTTGTGAATAATCAACGAGGTAACGATCCTTTTGGTGAAACTACTAATCCAACAAAAACTTTTGTAAATGGTGGTAAATTAGGGGCATGTACCTTTCCTGGTTATACAAGTAGTATTTTTGAACCAATTGATGAATATAAAGGAGATTTTGCAAGAACCTATTTTTATATGGTAACTGCTTACGATGATAAAGTATCCGGCTGGGTTTCAGATCAGTTAGCTGGAAATCAATACCCTGCTTTGACTTCATGGTCAGTTGCTTTGTTTTTAAAATGGAATAGTCAGGATCCTGTATCACAAAAAGAATTAAACAGAAACGAAACAATATATGGACTTCAACACAACCGCAATCCGTTTATTGATCACCCCCAACTTGCCGAATATATTTGGGGAAGCCATAAAGGCGAACCATGGTCGTTGAGTGCAGGGATTGACCCATTGAAAATAGAATTTACATTATCTCCAAATCCTGTACGCGATAATATTACCGTAAAATCTGATGAAATTAATCTGCACTATTCGATTTATAATATAAATGGTCATACATTAATTGAAAATCAGTTAATTACAACTCAAACAATTCCGGTCAATCAACTTGAAAACGGAATTTATTTGATTCAACTGAAGTCCGGCGACCGTAAAACAATCCAGAAGTTTGTCGTCAGTAAATAAAACTGATTAAATTCAATCATCACTTGGAGAATTTACAAATAAAATTCCAAATTCTCATTTTTTTCACTAAATTATGAAGCAACATTTTATTCTTTTTACTGCATTTCTATTACTCTCATTTTCAATTTTTGCTCAAATACCGGCTGGTTATTATACTGCTGCAGAGGGAAAAGTTGATGCAGCCCTTAAAACACAGTTATCAGCGATTATTTCAGCAGGAGCTATAGATAAAGGCTACGATGGTTTGTACAATATTTACCCAACAAGTGATAATTTACCCAATGGAAAGGTTTGGGATATGTATTCCCTTAAAGCCGATGGCACTGCCAATTATTATTATACTCATGGTAGCGATCAATGCGGTACATATCAGACAGAAGGAAATTGCTATAACCGTGAACACATGTTTTGCGATTCGTGGATTGGGAAAGCCTCACCGCAACGTTCGGATGCACATCATTTGATTCCTACCGACGGATATGTGAATAATCGCCGAAGTGATTATCCTCACGGGAAAGTTGGTACAGCCACATGGACATCGAGCAATGGAAGTAAACTGGGAAATGCCGATCCAAGTACCGGTTATTCAGGTAT
Organism: Paludibacter sp.; assembly: GCA_037134195.1. Taxonomy (GTDB): domain Bacteria; phylum Bacteroidota; class Bacteroidia; order Bacteroidales; family Paludibacteraceae; genus Paludibacter. The sequence goes on from JBAXMR010000017.1 coordinate 61,594, forward strand.
TGTTTTTGAACCAATCGATGAATTTAAAGGCGATTTTGCACGTATGTATTTTTATGTAGCGACGCGTTATGAATCAAAAGTTACGGGTTGGGCAAGTAATGGCTCATCAGCAAATGAAATACTTGCAGGAAATACTTATCCGGTATTTAAAACATGGTTCTATACAATGTTGATTCAATGGAGTACGCAGGATCCGGTAAGCCAAAAAGAAATAAACAGAAATAATGCTGTTTTTGCAGCTCAGAAAAACCGCAATCCCTATATAGATCATCCTGAGTTAGTTGACTATATTTGGGGCAGTAAAAAAGGACAGGCTTGGTCGGCTACGGGTGGAACTTATCCAACACTTGCAACTCCATCGGCGGGAACTGTAATTGATTTTGGTAAAATAGCCTATCAACAATCAGCAGGTTCAAGCCTTATGATTAGTGCATCCAATCTAACAGGTGATCTTACTTTTGCTTTAAGTGGAACTAATGCTGCAAATTTTTCCTTAACTACCAATACCATTACCAAGTCTCAGGCAGAAGCAGGCTATAATCTCACAATTAATTATAAAGCACTGACTGTTGGAGCACAGACTGCAACTCTGACAATTTCAGGTGGTGGAATTACTACAACAACCGTAAGTCTGAAAGCAACTTCATCCGATGAATTTCTCGCTTTACCTGCCACCAACATATCATCTACTGGCTTTAATGCAAATTGGACAAGTTCGGCAACTGCAACCGGTTACGCACTGAATGTATTTACCCTGCAAAGTTCAGGTGGCACTCAGACTCAGACATTACTCGAAGATGATATAGCATCTCTAACTGCCTGGACAGCCAGTGGTTATACTACTGCAACAGAACTTGCAAGTAATGTCCGTTTGGGCTCTTCCGGAAATTTTGGAGCAATAACTTCAGCTACTTTAGATATGTCTTCACCAACTACATTGCTGGTACGTGCAAAACAATACAGCAATGATGCAGGCGCAAAACTCACTATCAAAGCTAATGGTGACTCTGTAACTTCGTTGGTAACAGCTGCTGCAAATCAGGATTTCACTGTAAATATACCTGCAAAAACGGCAACATCAAGCATTGCTTTATCAGCAGTGAAAGGTGCACGTGTCTATGTAGACTATGTTAAACTGACTACTCAGGGAGCAATACAAACGCCTGTTTCAGTAAATGGTTATCCGGCAAATGTAGGAAATGTGCTTACTTCAGAAGTAAGTTTACTAACACCCAATACAACTTATTATTACACAATTACCCCTCAGGGTAATTCAGCGGCAGTATCAAATCAAATTCAACTAACAACTGCTCTTAACGATGAGGTTACTGATACACCTGCTTACATTCTTAGCTGGTTAATAATTTCAGATGGTGTTGTAGTTCGTAATCTTCCTGAAAATTGTGCGATCACGGTGTCGAACACTATGGGCAAAAAGATAGAAACATTAAAACCTATTAATGGTGAAATAAAACTGAAACTGGATACACATGGAATTTATCTGATACAATTAATTATGAATCAGAAAACAAGCAGCTTTAAAATTCTTTACTAATCAACGGTAACTTTCAGAAAAAACTTGTTTCACAACATTAAAAATCAGAGAATTTGCATTAAAAAAATGCAAATTCTCTTTTCTAATCTTTAAAATAACTTCATGAGAAAACATTTTTTATTTATTTCGATATTTCTATTTCAATCTATCTCTTTTCCTGTTTTCCGCATAACATTTTTTAGTACTTGTAACATTCAGATAATCAAT
>JBAXMR010000018.1:0-61529 GCA_037134195.1 Paludibacter sp.
AGTAGGACCTGCCCAATTGTTGAATGTACCAACAATATAACATTCTTTTGTTCCACCTGGGGCTATTACATTTATGGTCAAATTCATAGGAATTGGCGGTATATCCGCCCAAATCATAGACCATTTTGCCACCACATCTGATTGAGGTGAGCTTGTAAAAGTACGGTTAGTCAATTCTCCTCCTAGGGCATCTTTTTCTACATAAGCCCAATCGCCTGGACCACTGCAATATTTATATTGCATGTTAGCAAGAGTAACACCAGCAGCAAAAGCTGAATCATTTAAAGTGACAGTGTAACGTGTAACATCCACTTTAGTCAATTTGACAGATTTTGCTTGATCCCACCCATTAAAGCTACCAATAATGTAGCAGGCATTTGTACCAATAGGTACAGTTACATTAAACACAGCTGTTGCAGCAGAAACAATCTGACTTGCTGCAATGAAGCTAATTAAGAACAATTTGAGATTTAATTTTTTCATACAATTTAGTTTTTAAATTCTACAATACAAAATAATTAATATTTAAAAAATAACATTAAGCAAAAAAACTATAACATGCAAATATAAAGATATTTCCATTAATAAATCAAAACAAACAATATATTTTATTCAAATTAGCATATTTAACACGAATTTCATTTGAAAAACACATAGTAATTTGATAATTAATCTATTACAAACCTTTTTGATACTATCATTTAATATTGAACAAAATTCACAGAATAAAATTCAATTAATACTGTTTAGTAAATTCATATTCAATAGTTAATATAAACAACTAAACATTCATTTTCCTAAAATTTGAGTGAGCTTTGAGTTGAAGTGTTTCAAATAAATTACCTTTGTATTTTGTATGGCGAAAGTTCGTTGAAGACACAACTATCTATTTAATAACAAAATAAGAAAAATTGCTGATGAAAAATATCTCATTTATAACATGTACTGCATTAGCTATGTGTGTCATTGTTTTATTCAGCTCGTGTAATAAGAAAGCTATTAAAACAGATGAAGTTGCTTCAAGTACAAAAAATACAACTAGCAACATCAAATTACCAATTGCTTATATCAATGTTGATTCGTTGCTGATACATTATCAGTTTGCCAAAGATGCTAATGAATCGTTAATCCGCAAACAAGAAGATTCAAGACTCAAAATCAATACCATGGCTCGTCAATTACAGGGAGAAATGGCTGATTTTCAGCGCAAACTCGAAAACAATGCCTTCCTTAGCCGTGATCGTGCTCAACAAGAACAAACCCGGTTACAGAAAAAGCAGCAGGATTTACAGGAAATGGACGCTAATCTGAGCAAACAACTTGTTCAGATACAGCAAAAACTGAATGAACAACTTAGGGATACAATAAATAAGTTCCTGAAAGATTTTAACAAAGACAAAAAATATGGTTTGATTTTCAGTAATACCTCAAATGATAATATTTTATTCGCTGACAAGTCGTATGATATTACTGAGGAGGTAACTAAAATATTGAACGAACGATTCAATTCAAAAAAATAATACGTTTCTCTTATTACTATAAAAGCCCGATAAACAATTGTTTATCGGGCTTTTATTCGTTAATAGATTAGCTCATTTTGTTGAACTGTCTTTGTTTCGGTAGGATAAGTAAAAGGTTGACAAAGCATAAATCAAAACTGTAACAACCCATGAATTTGAATCAGTAAACATGAAATAAACTCCTATTCCAAGAAACAAACTATAAATCAAACTCATACGGGCCATTCTTTGTTCGCGTTTATCTGTTTTGCTTTTATCAAAAACATCCTGACCATGTAGAAAAATTATCAATACCACTCCCACAGCAAATATATATGGAGCAAAACTGACTTTGAAAAGCTGTAAAAATGCTCCGATAACAGTTAGACTTGCGCCAACAAGAAAGAGGATTTGTGAGAGCTGATTTTGTTTCATTCTTTGACTATAAAAATTTCTTCCGATTCCTTTTTCATATAGAAATGCTCACGCGCAAATTTCTCAAGGTTTTCTTTATTAGACCGAAGTTCGATATTTTTTTGTTTAGTATCCTTAATTTCATTCTGATAGTATTTTAATTCCTTTTCCATTTCAACAATCCTACGGTGAGTTTCCCAACGGTGAATAAGACTGTGGTTATCAAAAAAAGTAACTAATACAGCAAAAACCACTAATACAATAGTGTACTTATTCAAAAGTAACTTACGTATTTTTATGCGTTTATATAGTGAAGTAGCCATATATGACAAGAAATTAAATCATTCCAAACAACAAAGGTAAGCATTTTTTGTGATTATACTTTTTTTTTGAGAAATCTTTTTTGGAATGAAAATGAACGAATGAATTTGATTATATTTGCACACAAAAGACGAAAAAGATTTCAGTTTATGGAAAATTTTATAGTTTCAGCACGTAAATACCGCCCTGCCACATTTAACTCGGTAGTTGGTCAGTCCTCCCTCACCACCACTTTGAAGAATGCTATTAAAAGCAATCATTTAGCTCATGCGTATTTGTTTTGCGGACCACGTGGCGTTGGTAAAACTACTTGCGCACGTATTTTTGCCAAAACCATAAACTGTTTAAATCTTACCTCCGATTACGAGGCCTGTAATGAGTGTGAATCCTGTAAATCGTTCAACGAACAACGATCGTATAACATTCACGAACTGGATGCTGCTTCCAATAATGGAACCGATGACATAAAGTATCTGATTGAACAAGTACGCATTCCACCCCAAATTGGTAAATACAGTGTATATATTGTAGATGAGGTTCACATGCTTTCTACTGCTGCGTTCAATTCTTTTCTGAAAACGCTTGAAGAACCACCTGCACACGCCATTTTCATTTTGGCAACAACAGAAAAACACAAAATAATTCCTACGATTCTTTCACGTTGTCAGATATACGATTTTAACCGAATTACGGTTTCAGACACTGTGAAACATCTTCAAATGGTAGCCCAAAAAGAAGGTGTAACGGTTGATGTGAATGGACTGAACGTGGTAGCTCAGAAAAGTGATGGTGGTATGCGTGATGCATTATCCATTTTCGACCAGTTAGTTAGTTTCTGTGGTAACACAATAACCTATCAGGGAGTTATCGAAAATTTGAACGTACTGGATTATGAATATTATTTCCGGTTGGTTGAAGCTTTCTTAAAAGGAGATGTTTCCAGTTCATTATTAATTTTCAACGATGTACTAAACAAAGGTTTTGACGCTCACCATTTTATAACCGGATTGAGTTCCCATCTCCGAGATGTACTTGTAAGCAAAGATCCGCAAACAATTGAATTACTTGAAGTTGGACACGATATTGGCGAACGGTATAAATCTCAGGCTCAAACGTGTTCACCCGACTTTTTATTTCATGCATTGAAAATAAGTAATGACTGCGATATAAATTATCGTCAAAGCAAGAACAAGCGACTGCTGGTTGAACTTACATTAATTCGTCTCTGTCAATTGACGGATGAAAAAAAAAACTCTAATCTGATTGAAGATAAAATTTCTCCTATTCAGAAAATTCAATCAGAAAATTCAGCAGTTACTACATCAACTACTTCTTCTCTACAACCAAAGACCATTGAAGCACTTAAACAAGTTCCGCATGTAAGTCTGAAAACAAAACCAGAAGTACATGAGGTAAAGCCAACATCACAAAGACCGGGTAGTATTTCTATTTCTACTCCAATTGTAACTTCATCTCCAACTCCCATATACGAGACCAAACCAAGCTCCACTTCCCAACCTGAAGTTATTTTGGATGTGAAATTCACAAACGACGAATTAGAAATTGCTTGGTTACAGTTTTCGGATATTATTCAGGATCAGGTGCGTATGAAAAGTTTTATCCTAAACACCAAACCTGAATTAATTTCAGAAAATAAGTTTGAAATAAAAGTGAGTAATCAATCACAAGAAAAGGAACTCCTGAAACTTGAAAAAGATCTTATTCCATTTCTTCGGGCGCATCTGAAAAACTCTAATGTGGAAATGCAAATAACTATGGCCGAAGAAAGCGAATCACAACGCAACAACTCACCTGAAGATAGGTATAGAATTTTAGCAGAGCAAAATCCAGCATTAGATATTTTGAAAAATGGATTGATGCTTGAAATAGACTAATTAATATTTACTTGCTTTGCTTAACCCAACTTGCAGCTAATCCGACCAAAATAATTGCTGGTCAATAATTTGCTGGTCTTCGAGTTCAGATTTGTGTACTACAGAATTTTTCTTTTTGAAAGGTGCGTATTTGTATTTTAGAGTATCGTATATTATTATAACTTTTTGATTTGGTTCAGGTGGCTCTCATTCCAGATAGATGCTTGGTATTAGGACTCAAAATCGTCTTGTTTCTCTAAAGTCTCTTTGATTATCCATGAAAATTTATGACCAACATCCTCTATGTGTTTTAATCCTAATTGACTATAAGTGCTTTTCAGGTAATTCCCATTATCAGATAAAGTATAAAGTATTTGGTCTATATCAATACAACTTCTTATTTCAGATTCAATATCATTTGCTTTCCAAGATTCCGAGGTCTTTAGAACAACTGGAACTAAATCTTTGTAGGTTAATGCTCGACCCAAATTCTGTTTGCTTGCTGGTACTGCCAATATCGCCAATAGTTTCTTATTCCCAAAATGAATGCTTTCATCTATGATTAAAATCCATTTTTCATTATTGAAATAGTCTTTATCTCTAAAATTAGCAATACCTTGTTTCTTCACCCAATTCAGTATTGTAACATGTGAAGGCACTCTTAGATTCAAATCAAAACTTATATACCGAAAATTTAATTTTTTATTTAGCTTCCAAGACTATTTTGCTGCAAGTTGGGTTAAATTTGAGTAGAATTCGTTCTTGCTTCTTAAGAAAATTACTTTATAGTTCGTCATAAGTATAATATATACTTTTATACCTTTTTCTTCGCGCGATAAGGCATTTGACTTATGAAAATGAATTTGACTTAGCTATTTCCATAATGAACCTCCTCAAAAACATTACAAATAGAAACTTATCAGTTGTTTTAATCTCAATACATAATAATTATTAACGTTATTAAATGAAAAGCTGTGAAATAGGTTAAACACTTTGCCATTGTCTGTTGTGTGTGCGTGTTTATTCTTCAATTCTTTAATAAGAAGCAATCATGATTAAACTAGGAAAGTATTTCTGGCTGGAAGAATTGACAGTAACCCATGAAAACCTGAACAACACCCCAGGTCGTTCAAGATTATCACTTCAATGTAGTTAATATTATAAAACCGCAATTATCAGACTAACTGACAATTGCTGTTTATTATTCATTATATTAGTTTATTTCAGGCCATATAAACGTGGAAAATAATCAACAAAAGCATGAAAACCATCATGTAGATATTGATGCCGACAAATGACTTTTTCAGATTCATTTCTGTTTGTTTTCCGAAAGCCAACACCGTGAAGAGTCCGATAAAAAGAATATTCAGTATAAAAACCAATGCAAAGAATGTCCATGACAAATGCGTAAGATACAATGGAATGGCAATGGAAATCACTGAAGTTGCCACAACCCAGGTGAAAATAATTCTTTTCAGATTTGCTGTTTGTATGGCTTGATTAATGGTACGGAATCCTGCCAGTTCATATTCTTCTCCGTATTTCAGCATAAGTAACCAAAAATGTGGTATCTGCCAGATAAACAGGAAGAAAGCTATTGAAACAATTGTCGGGTCCAATATTCTTCCTCCGGCTGCTGTCCAGCCAATAAAAGCCGGAATAGCGCCAACCAATGAACCCGGAACGACAGCAAACGACGAAACCCGTTTGAGATAGGTGTAAACCCCGTTGTACCAGAATATATTCAACAATCCCAATAAAGCAGGTACAATTCCAAATGCCAGAAACAAGGTTGAAAATCCAAGTTTTATAAACCAAAATGAGATAATAAATGCCAGATGAGGTGAAAGCTGACCTGTCGGTATAGGACGGTTTTTGGTGCGGTTCATCAGCGCATCATACTTGTGTTCCTGAACTTCATTCAGTCCGCTGGCACCCGATGCAAAAAAGAAAACACCCAGAGCAACCAACAACACTTTCCAATCCACATGACCCGTGTAAACAATGTATCCGGTAACAGCTGTAAACGAAACGGCTATGGAAACACGGTATTTAATCAGCGAAAGAACAGATTTTGGAGAGATTGATTTTATAGTTGAGATTATATTTAATTTCATTTCAGGGTTTTCAGGTAATCCATAATTAGTTGAATTTCTTTGTCATTGATTGTGCCTTTGTAGGATTTCATTACACCCTGAGGAAAATCAACAACAACATCTTTATCAGGATCAGTTATTGAGGTTTTGATATAATCATCATTGGCAGTCAACGTTCTTTTTTGACCATTCGTTGTTACTGAGCGGGTTGAACCATACAATCCTTTAAATGTAGGACCTACAATTTTGGCTCCATCCAACGAATGGCAAGCTGTACAGCCATTTTTTTCTATTGCCATCCGCCCCAGATTATTATCTGCTTTCTTTTCCGGCAGATTAGCGAGCCACTTTTTGAAAGATTGCTGATCAATAACCCGAACAGTAGTGTACATATACGAGTGACTTACACCACAATACACGGTACAATACAATTCAAAATCACCAATTTCGCCTGGTGTAAACCACGAATAATTATTCTTAAATGGCACAATGTCTTCCTTGATGCGGAATGCCGGAATGGAAAATCCATGGAGCACATCTTTGGAAAACAAATCAACTTTTACCGGTACGTTTACAGGTAATACAAGTGTATCCGATTCTTTGTTTCCCTCGTATTCAAAAGAGTATTTCCACATTTTGGCAACTGCCTTCACATGCATGGTGTTTTTTGGCACAATGCGCATGGGTAAAAAACCTTCCCAGCCTGCGTAGAACATGATGAAAACCAATATCAGCGGTATTCCTGTCCATGTCACTTCGAGCCACATATTATCTTTCACCTGTTCTGCTTTCGGGTGACGTTTCCGGTTGTATTTGATGATAAAATAAATCATCGTTCCGGTCAAAGTAACCAGAAAAAAGATGGATATCCCGAATATCAACAGGAAAGCATTATCAACTCCATGTACAAAATTTGATGCGTTACTGAACATACTTTTTTATTTACTATTTACAATTTATAATTTACAATTCTCCGAAATTGAATGAACTTAAAACTAATTGATTAACGGTATGCATAATCAATAAAGGTGATAAGTACCAGCAGTGCAAAAAGCACAAATACCATTCCTACCAAAATACGCAACAGCAGGCTTTCATACTTCAAATGCATGAAATAAGATAAAACCATATAGCCTTTGAAACAGGCAATGAGTAAAGCTACCGTTACACTTAATGCACCCAGATTAAATGAAGTTACACTGATTGTGAGAAATGTCATGGTCATAAGTACCAGCAGAACCCTTACCAGCACTTTATATTCGGTTGTATGTGATGTGTTATTTGCCATCGTCGTAGAGTTTAAATATTATGAAATCAGATACATCAACGGGAACAGGAAAATCCAGATTAAATCCACAAGGTGCCAGTAAAGTGCTCCGTTTTCCATAAATGAATAATTTTTTGTGTGCACATTCCCACTTTTTACTTTGAAAAGACAAATAAAAAGCAGCACCATACCGATAATTATATGTAAGGCGTGTAATCCGGTCATAAAGAAATAGAGACTGAAATACAACAAATGACCACGATCAAGATGTTTCATTGTTTCTGAACCAGGGTACAATCCCATTTCAAACTTATGTCCCCACTCAAAATATTTGTTTACCAAAAACAACAAAGCCATAAGCAAGGTAATGCCAATCAGCTGTAACGCCAGTTTTTTATTCCCTTTCTGAACGGCAGTAAGTGCCATTGCCACCGTCATACTACTGATAAGCAGGGCAATTGTATTTATGGCACCAATGGTTACACTCAACTCCAGACTGCCTTCGCGGAAGCACGTGGGATACTCAAACCTGAAAATGGAATACACGATAAACAATCCACCAAACAACAAAAGCTCGGTGAAAATAAACAACCACATGCCTAATTTCTTGGCTTCGTCGTCACGGTGTTCTTCTACATGATGTTTTTCACTCATAACAAGTTCAATTTATTCGTAATCGTACGGATTTTCTTTTACAATAATATCTTCGTCAAAATTTTCCAATGATGGAGGTGATGGTATTTGCCATTCGAGGGTCGTACCATGCCATGGATTGGCAGGAGCTATTTCACCTTTGCGTGCACCGGCTATAAGGTTAGAAATCATCATTAAAATACCACTAACAACAATAAAACCGCCAACGGTAGATATAACCTGAGCCCAATGGAACTGTGGCAGATAATCATAATACCGGCGTGGCATTCCCTGAATTCCGATAATAAACTGAGGGAAATATAACAGATTGAATCCGGTAAACAAAAATCCCCATGCCCAGGTGGCACGTTTGATATTATACATTCTGCCGTACATTTTCGGAAGCCAGTAATGAATAGCCGAGAAGAAAGCAAAGCCCATACCTCCAAAAATAATATAGTGGAAGTGTGCCACCACAAAGGAAGTATCGTGAACCTGAACATCAGTTGCAACCGAACCCAGAATCAAACCGGTGGTACCACCAATAATAAACAGGAAGATAAACGATACCGCATAAAGAAATGGTGGTTGCATATCAATGGAACCTTTGTACATGGTTGAAAGCCAGTTAAACACCTTGATGGCGCTCGGCACCGCCACAATAAATGTCAGCAGGGAGAAAAACCAGCGTGCCTGTTCGCTCATGCCCGAAGTGTACATGTGGTGACCCCAAACGAGAAAACCCACACCGGCAATAGCCAGACTGGAAAGTGCAATGGCTTTATAACCATAGATTTTGCGTTGACAGAAAGTTGGAATAACTTCTGAAATAACGCCCATGGCAGGCAAAATCATTACATACACCGCCGGATGCGAATAAATCCAAAACAGATGCTGATACAACAGCGGATCACCACCCAACGCAGGATCAAAAAATCCGATTCCGAAAAGTCGTTCTGCAATAAGCATAACCAATGTAATACCTACAATCGGAGTAGCCAGTAACTGAATCCATGCCGTAGCATATATTGCCCACGGAAACAGTGGCATATTAAAGAATTTCATGCCCGGAGCACGCATCTGGTGAATAGTTACTATAAAGTTCAACCCTGTAAGAATGGACGAGAACCCAAGCACAAAGGCGGCTGAAGTTGCCATAATTACATTGGTACCGGTGGTTGTGCTGTATGGTGCATAAAATGTCCAACCTGTATCAGGAGGGCCGCTTTTCAGCAACTGTGATGCAACCGCCATCACGCTGCCAATCATGAATATCCACCATGAGAATCGGTTCAGTTTAGGGAAAGCAACATCTTTTGCACCAATCATTATGGGTAAAAAGAAATTACCGAAAACTGCCGACAAACCCGGAATAACTACCATGAAAATCATGATAATACCGTGAACGGTAAAAATTCCGTTATAGGTTTGTGGTTTCATTATGGTTTCGCCCGGCGCAATCAATTCGATACGCATGGCTAAGCCCAGAAATGCTCCAATAACAAAAAATGATGCAATGGCATACATATAAAGCAAGCCAATGCGTTTGTGATCTGTAGCAAAAATCCAGGCAAAAATGCCTTTATATTGGCCCTGATGGTCGAGATAACTTACATACTCGGTTTTTCCGACTTCTTTACTCATATAAATTTAGTTTTGATTTTTCTTTTTTGGTCTTAAAATATAAACAATGAAAAATACTGCAATGAAAAATACGATCATTGTTCCTGCAATTTTAGTAACATCCAATGCGAATCGTTTGTTCTCAGGGTCATAACTATAGCACATCAACAATAGTTTCTGAATGGTCGGACGTGGTTGTTCCTTTCCTGCCTCAATTATTGCCAGTTTAAAGTCATTGGACAGGTAAGTTATTCCATACAAATAACGGGTGATTTTACCGGTTGGACTTACAGCAATAATAGCTGATGGGTGAACAAAGTCCATACCTACAGCTTTTACTTTGAATCCGGTTGCATTCGTTATTTTGAAAATAGTTGAACTGTCGGTTGTCAGGAAAATCCAGCCATCAGCATGATCTTTCGAGTAACGATCCACAAATTTTTTCTTCTTATCCTTAGCTTTCTGAGGAGTGTCGCGAAAATTGAAACTAATAGTAATTACCTGATAATCTTTGCCAAGAACCATATCCGGAGTCTTTCGGATTACACCACCCACTCCTTCGAGCAATGGACTACAAAGCCCCGGACAATCGAAATACACAAACGACAAAATGGTCGGTTTCGTAATCAGCTGACGAAGTGTTACCGAATCAGCTTTATCATTAGCAAATTTCAGGTCAAGGGGTAATGTTGTTCCCAAATGTTCGTACACACCCACGTCACCCGACTGATCCACCTGCGAAAATGCAGTTTGCAGGCTTAAAAGCAAGCAAACCGCCACAATAGAAAGAAAGTTACTCTTCATATTATTAGTTTTATTGTTGTTTATTGTTACCCGATTTACGAATTTTATTGAGTGCAAAAATCAGATACAACAACACAGCGCCGAATGCCAACACACCGGCTGAGTAAAGTAAAATAATCCAAAACGGTGCTTTTGCCAGTGTACCCCAGATAGCGCGTTTATCTGTCAGCGCAGGTTTATCGGTTGCCACACCCAATTGAAGTTTGGTCGAAGTTTCAATTTCACCGTAGTTATCGTCATTCAGTTTCACCACCAGTTCGATGGTTCCTGTTTTATCGCCGGGAATATCTTTCGGGAAATCAAACGCAACCTGTCCGTTAGCGTCAGTGAGTTTGTTTTTCTGAATTTGCAATTTGCCAAAATAGCGGGTTACAAACAATCCAACTTCGGCATCTTTTACTGATATTACTCCGGTTTTTTCGTTGGCTTTCACGTCTACTTTCACCTGACTGGTTTTCGGGTCAAAGTTCATGCTTAATTTTACCAGTTTGGCTTTATTCGGGTCAAATTTTGAAACAACCTGAACGTAACTCTTGTTGAAACTACGGATATAAGCAATTACTTTCCAGCGTTCTTCTTCCGAAAGCACGCTACTAAAGTTTGGCATCACAGCACGTCCGGTTGAAAGAATATAAAATAATTCACCATCGGTAAGCGATTGCGTTCCTTTCGTTGACAAATCGGGTGGAATCGGGTTCAGCGATTTCATGCTGTTGCCCTTAGTCATATCTCCATGACAAGAAATACAGTTTTTTGTGTAAATTTCCTGACCCTGACCTATTGTGGCAGCATCGAATTTTATATAACTGTTTTTGACTTTTTTATCGGCAGGCACATTCCAGTTATTCTGAGCAAAAGATTGCAGAAAAAAAACCGAAACAACAGTAAGGGCAACTATTTTAATATTTCTATTGTACATAAGTAGTCAGATTGATAAGACTTAGTAATTTGTTATTTCAATTCGCCTTCAGCAGATTTTGTAGTTTCTTCCAGATGTTCGAGCGTTTCGCTTATTGAAACAATCGGAACAACCTTAGCCAGAATGGTGATAATCATCAGTGCCATAATCATTGGTGCAAGGGTTACCAGTATTTCTATAAGCGTAGGAGTATAAATTTTCCAGTTTTGCGGCACATTCTGAATAGGCAGAAACGGATGTTCCATTGTGGGAATAACAATGATATAACGTTTGAACCAGACACCCAACAAAATCATAACTCCTATTATAAGCATTGGAAGCGGTTTTCTGAGTTTTTTGAAAAGCAAAAGAACAATTGGCACTATCAGACCAAGTAGCTGAACTGACCAAAACAACATGGCATGATTTCCGGCAAATAAATCACGAATCAAAATGGCTTCCATTTCTTTCATTTTGTAAGCCGGCACCATGTATTCGTTCAGGTTGAAGTACAGATACACCAGCGAAACCAGCACCATCAGTTTTCCAATCATATCAAAATGTTTGTCAGTGATGTACTCTTCCAGCTTATAGGTTTTGCGGAAAACGTACATGGCAATAATTACTGCAGATGTTCCCGAAACAAAAGCGCCGGTAACGAAATACGGTCCGAAAATAGTCGAATCCCATCCCACACGCATTGTGTTTGCAAAAAGCCACGACGTTACAGTATGAATGGCCAGCGCAACAGGTATAATGAAAATGGCAATAACACGGGTTGATTGCTGAATCATTTTTTTCTGTTCGATAGTACCTTCCCAGTTGAGCGAAAGGATTTTGTAGATTTTCTGAACAAACGGTGGAACATCCAGTTTTTCGGAACAGATTTTCAAATCGGGAATGAGTGGAATGTACAGGAACAATGCACTGATTACCATATAAATAGTTATCACGGTTACGTCCCACAAAATAGGCGACTGAACGCGTCCGTGTATAAACACATTGAGCAATCTTTCGGGACGCCCCATATCCATTACAATAACTAAACCCGCAACTGCAGCAAATGCCAGCGCAATAATTTCGGCAATACGTGCAAGCGGTGCAGCCCATTTCTGACCGCTAAGTCCAAGTACTGCGCTGATAAGCATTCCAATTAAAGAAGTGGCCACGAAAAACACAAAGTTAGCTAGATACATTCCCCACGATACATAATCGCCCAGTCCGGTTACTGATAAACCGTTTTTCAACTGCAAGCCATACGCTCCCAGGCATACCAGCAAGGCTAATCCCAAAAATCCGAACCAAATTTTAAAACTCCAGTTCAACCGGATTGGCCGTAGCAAATCGGAAGTAATTTTATCTGTTTTTGATTGTTTTGCCATAATATTTATGAATTTCCAATTTTTTAATTTCCAATTTCCAATCTTAATTATTAATTGTGAATTATTAATTATGAATTGTGTAGTCTTTCTCCTGCTTCTTCCTTATCTTTTTCCTGGAATGGATATTCTTTTCCTTTTGGAGGCAGATAGTACACACGTGGATGAGTTCCCAGTTCAGGCATCAAGGTGTAACCGCCGTTGTCTTCCAGCAATTTGCGGAAGCGAACAGTTTCTTTAGTCGTCCCATTGGTAACAGCATCTTCATTCTCATCGCCAAAGTAATACACACCATTCGGACAAGCTGAAACACAATATGGAAGTTTACCTTCACGTACACGGTCGGCACTAAATAGACATTTGCTTATGGTTCCCTTTTTCTGCGGAACATTCAATTCCACATTATAAACTTTGCCTTCGTCTTCGAGCGAGTGAATAGGTTCAGCCCAATTGAACACGCGGGCACTGTACGGACAGGCAGCAATACAAAAACGGCAACCGATACAGCGTTCGTTGTCAATCAGCACAATACCATCCTGACGCTTAAAGGTGGCATCCACCGGACAAACAGCCGTACAGGGCGGATTGTCGCAATGCTGACAGGGTTTGGGCATATAATAAGCAGGAGTATTAGCAGAATCCTGCATTTTCAGCACGTTGATGTGGTGTTGCTCAGGGCGGAGATGATGAGCCTCATTGCAGGCAGCCATACATTTGCGGGCGTTGCGGCACTTCGACAGGTCGATAACCATCACGAAACGTTTGCCTGCCAACCCTTCACGTCCTTGTTGTTGCAAATAAGTAAGATTTTCGAGAGCAGGTTTGGCAGACTTTACCAGTTCGCTTTTCTCAACTTCCATCACTTCATTTTCGGCAGTAAGCACTTTTACACGTTCAGCAGCTTTTTTTCTTTTATCATAATTGATACCTGCAAATATGGCTGAACCACCAATCAGCGTGCCAACTCCTACAAGTCCTAAATCCTGAATGAACTGTCTTCTGGTTCTCTTTTTGGGTTTTTCCTCTTTCTCACTCATTTGTTTGAGAATATAAAATTTAGTTTTTGATATTTGGTCGCAAAGATAAAAAATAAATTTATTCAAATATTGTAATTATTACAAAATAATGTATTCTTTTTTTTTATTGGCTACAATAATACGAACTTATGTTTAATTTTGATTATCTATACCGCAAATATATAGGAAAATGTTTATTAAAAAATTTATTTACCGGATTATATTCATATTTTTGCTTTTAAAAATTTTATTTGTTGCTGAAACTTGTCAAACTATTTAATATTAAAACTTGTTACAGATTTAACATCCATCAATCATAAAAAAATAATTATTATATTTGCATAATTCTTTCTACAAAATTTTGTAGAAATAAATCTATTCTTATAAAAAAACAAGTTATTTCTTGTTATCTCCAGATACTATTAATCACTTTAATTGAATAATTATGAAAACAGCACAATGTGTTTATTCTCCTACTACAGGTTGGGTAAAAAAAAGTGAAACTCAAGAATCCAACAATTCTCAGTTGGTTTTTGTTTTTGGAAATAAGGAACTTCTCAAAGATCAGGAACAAATCGATTATTTAAAAAGTGTATATCCACATGCAAATATTGTTGGATGTTCCACTTCGGGTGAAATCTGTCAGGAAGAAGTTTTCAATCAGAATATTATAGCTACAGCTGTATGGTTTGAAAAAACTAAGATTGAGATTGCCGAAGAGCATATTAATACGATGGAAGATAGTTTTGCTGTAGGTGAAAAATTAGCAAATAAGCTAGATACAGAGAAACTTATTCATGTAATGATAATTTCCGAAGGATTGAATATCAATGGAAGTGAACTTACAAAAGGTTTAAACAAACGCTTCAATGAGCAAGTTTCAATAACCGGTGGGTTAGCCGGCGATCAAGCCAATTTTAATGAAACTGTGATTGTACATAATAAAGCCGGTGAAAAAAATCTTGTTCTGGCAATCGGGTTCTATGGCGAGAATCTTCAGGTTGGTTACGGCTCAATGGGTGGTTGGGATTCGTTTGGTGTGGATCGTGAAGTCACCAAATCCATAGGAAATACACTTTATGAACTAGATGGACAACCTGCACTTGAACTTTATAAAAAATTCCTTGGCAGTCATGCTGCTGATCTTCCGGCATCGGCACTATTATTTCCATTAAGCCTGCTAATTAAGGGTACCGAAACATCGCTTGTGAGAACTATATTATCAGTGAATGAAACTGACGGCAGCATGATTTTTGCCGGTGATATACCTCAGGGAGAATATGTACGATTAATGAAAGCGAATAACGATCGCCTGATTGACGGTGCTAACGGAGCTGCTGAAATGTCGAAAATGAGCATAAAAAATTCTGATCCTGATCTTGCAATTCTGATTAGTTGTGTAGGTCGAAAACTCGTTTTAAAACAGCGCGTGGAAGAAGAATTGGACACGGTGCGTGAGGTCATTGGCAATAAAGCAACCATAACGGGGTTTTATTCGTATGGGGAAATATGTCCAACTAAACCGTTTGAACAACATTGCGAGCTTCACAATCAAACTATGACCATTACTCTTTTTAAAGAAGTCTAAATATTTTAACGATGGAATCCAATTTTAATAAATTGCTTAAACGTCAGATTAAAAAGCATTTTGGCGAGATGGATAATCTGCCAAATGAACTTACGGGATTTATCAACGAAATCAGCGAAACATATAATAATTTCGATGAGGATACCCTTTTAATCCAGAATTCGATTGAAATAAGCTCACAGGAACTACGTGAGGCTATTCAAAAACAAAAAGCAGATGCAACCGCTCAAAAGGAAACTATCCAAAAAATAAAAGAAGTTATATCATTACTTAATACAGCAGATAAAAATATAATCAGTGACAGCGAAAAAGATAATTCAGACAGTAGTTATTTGTTTGATTCATTATTACATTTAGTTGAAGACAATAAAAAATCTGAAGAAGCTTTACGTTCAAGCGAAGAATTTCAGCGTTCATTACTCGAAAATGTATCAGTAGGAATTGTTATCATAGATCCTGAAACCCGACTTATTGAAAATGTAAACTCATTTGGTTCGCAATTAATTGGTGTAAAACCAGAATTGATAATTGGTCGGAAATGTCATAAGTTTATGTGTCCGGCACTTGAATATTGTTGTCCGGTATGTGATAAAAAACAGGAAATTGACAATACTGAAAGAGTTCTATTACGGCCCGGTAATACAGAATTGGCCATTTTGAAAACAGTTAAGAAAATTAAGATAAATGGTAAGGATAAACTGTTAGAAAGTTTTGTTGATATATCTGTTCAAAAAGACGCTGAAGAAGCCTTAGAGCAAAGTAATCAAAAATGGAGTGCCATTATTTCTGCCTCGCCCGATGGTATTGGAATGTTATCGCTCGATGGAAAATTGCAACTTATGTCTGATAAATTAGCATTGATGTTCGGATATTCTATTGAACAAAAAGATGATTATATTGGCAAATCCATATTTGATTTTATCGACCCATCTAATCATTTATTACTGAAAGATAATATTCGCAAAACACTTACAGGAGAAAACGAAAACAAAATAACAGAATATTTGGCTATAAGAAAAGATAACAGCCGGTTCTACGTTGATGTTAACTCTGCTGTTTTACTAGATGTTGAAGGTAAGCCTGAAAGTATTTTGTTTATTGAACGCGATATCACCGAACGAAAAAAGACTGAGCAGGCATTGCAACACAGCGAAACTCTGTTACGGTCGATTATGGATACAACGACTGATGTGATATTCGTAAAAGACCGTGAATGTCGTTTCGTTTATATAAATCCGGCTGGATGCGTAATAAACGGAAAACCAGCCGATAAACTCATAGGATATTCGAAAGCCGACTTTCTTACCGATGAGGAAGAAATAGCCAAATTTATGGACGATGATATGCGTATCATAGAGTTGGGTCATTCTGAATCATTCGAAGAGGAAGTGACTGATGCAGACGGAAACATCCATTTTTTCCATACCACTAAAGTACCACGTTACGATGGACAGGGTAATATCATTGGTCTTATCGGTATGGCTCACGATATTACCGACCGTAAGCAATCAGAAGCCGAACTTGAAGAAAGTAGAGAAAAATATAGAGGATTATCTGAGGCCTCCTTCGAAGCCATTTTCATTTCAGAAAAAGGACTTTGTATTGAACAAAATCAAGCCGCCGAAAAGATGTTTGGTTATACAACCGAGGAAGCATTAATCCGCTACGGAACAGATTGGATTATACCTGAAGACAGGGAAATGGTGATGAATAAAATGATTTCAGGCACCGAAGAACCCTACGAAGCCACAGCATTACGAAAAGATGGTACTACATTTCCCTGTATATTACGAGGCAGGATGATGCATTATAAAGGAAAAAATGTGAGGGTAACTTCTTTAACAGATATAACTGAGCGCAAAAAGGCAGAGGAAAACGTGAAAAGAGTTTCGACACGTTTGGCAATGGCTACCCGTGCCGGTGGAGTTGGGATTTGGGAGTATGAGTTAGCATCAAATACTTTGATATGGGATGAGCAAATGTTTAAACTTTATGGAGTTGAACAAACTGACAGTGCCAAAGCTTATGATATCTGGATGAATGGAATTCATCCAGAGGATGCTGAAATGAGGAACGTAGAAATTGAACTGGCAGTCAAAGGAAAAAAAGAATATGATACAGAATTCAGGGTTGTTTTCCCAGATGGGTCAATCCAAAATCTGAAAGCACTTGCTACTGTTAAGCGCGATGAATCAGGTTTGGCTATAAGTATGACAGGTACAAGTTGGGATATTACAGAAAAGAAAAAGGTAGAAGAAGAATTGCGAAAAGCAGTAACTGCTGCCGAAGCAGCCAGTAAAGCCAAATCTGAATTTGTAGCTAATATGAGTCACGAAATTCGTACGCCACTTAACGGGGTTATTGGATTTACCGACCTACTCAGAAGTACGCCTCTCTCCAAAGTTCAGGAGCAATACGTGAAAAATGCAAATGCCTCGGGACATACACTTCTGGGAATCATCAACGATATACTCGATTTTTCAAAAATTGAAGCCGGAATGCTCGATTTAGACATTATCAAAACAGATATGATAGATCTTTTGGGTAATAGCATTGATATTATAAAATTTGCTGCCAGCGAAAAAGACCTCGAAGTGTTGCTGGATATTGATTTAGATATGCCCAGATTTGCATATATTGACAAAATCCGAATGAAACAGATACTTGCTAATCTATTGTCTAACGCCGTGAAATTTACACAAAAAGGTGTTGTTGAACTAAAGGCAGTTTATGAAAAAATTGACAAGAATACTGGTAAAATAAGATTCTCTGTACGCGATACTGGAATTGGAATAAGTATGGAACAACAAGCCCGACTATTTAAACCATTCAGTCAGGCCGACAGTTCCACAACACGCAAATTTGGAGGAACCGGACTTGGTTTGATTATTTCGGAAATGATAGCCAAGAAAATGGGAAGTAAAATTGAAATTGACAGCACTCCGGGCAAAGGAACAATTTTCCATTTCGATGTCGTTACAAAAACCGAAGAAGGTCAAAAAGTGGATACCAGTGTATTAAAAGCCATTAAACGTTGTTTAGTGATTGATGATAATGCCGATAACCGAATGATTCTGGAACATATTATGGCAAACTGGGGAATAGAGTGTGTGAGCTGTGATGACGGATTAAAAGCAGTTGATATAATTCAGACTTCCAAACCTTTTGATGTTATTATTTGTGATTACCACATGCCGAAAATTGATGGGTTGGAAACAATCCGGATGATTCGTGAAAAGCTGAAATTATCACCTTCCAAACAACCTATTATTCTGCTTCATTCATCCTCCGACAGTGCTGAACTTCACCGCAAATGCGATGAATTAGGTGTACGATTCCGACTTACAAAGCCTGTGAAGGCTGATGAACTGTATTCATACTTGTGTAATGTAAATACACCGGCTGAAGTGAAGTTGGAAACTTCATATATAAATAAACCGGAAGAAAAGCCAGAATTTACAGGTCCGGCATCCATTTTGATTGCTGAGGATAATGAATTCAATATGTTACTTATAAAGGCAATTGTGGCGAAAACGTTACCAACAGCCAAAATTATTGAAGCTAAAAACGGTAAAGAAGCACTGTTGCTGTGGTCAATAAAACAACCCGATCTTATTCTTATGGATATGCAGATGCCCGAAATGAGTGGTATTGAAGCAACCGTAAAAATCCGTGAACAGGAAAAGGATAATCAACATACTCCGATAATTGCTTTAACTGCCGGAGCATTAAAAGAAGAAAAAGAAAAATGTCTGAACGCCGGAATGGACGATTTCCTTACCAAACCTATTGAGCCCGACAAACTGGTAAAAGTTATTATCGGAAGATTGCAGAAAGAATAGAACAAAACCCTTACTGCCTCTAACCTCAGTATGTACATTGTTTGAAGGAAAAATTAGAATCTATATCCCCGAAGGAAAATTCCAACGGGGATTTTATTTTTCTGAATTTTTTCTGAATAAAAATATGAATGTATCAATTTGAGTAAGAAGTTATTCATTTATTACAAAATAAATCGGTTTGCTTAGGTTAATTAGAAAATCCTTTTTATCTTTGGAGCTGAATAAACAGGAATTCTAGCTCCTGCAGAAATAAAATTTTAAAAATCCCAAATATTATAAACATGATTGGATTAGATGTGGTTATTGGATTAGTGAGTATTTACCTATTGTACAGCTTATTAGCTACAGCCATTCAGGAGCTGTTGGCTACTCGGTTTGGTTTTCGTCAAAAGTTACTGGAACGCGCTTTGTTTCGCATGCTCGAAGACGGAAATATGTTTAAACATAGGTTTAGCAGCATAAAGGATTTATTCAGTAAATCGGCAGTGAATGATGAAAAAGGCAAAAATGTGCTAAAGTCGTTTTACAGTCATCCGCTGATTAAAGGATTGGGAGAAGACGCCTACAGCAGTAAGCCTTCTTACATTACAAAAGAAACCTTTTCGAAAGTTATAGTTGATTTACTTCGGGGCGAGGAAGTGCAACAAGCTGAAGAAATATCACCTCTGATTGAAAAATCAATTGAAGAAGGAAAACTTGCCTGGAACAATGCGCCGATTGCCAAAGATACTTTACGGAATTTCAGGCTAATGTGGGTAGATACCCGTCGTGATGCAGATGCTTTCAGGAAACTATTGGAACAATGGTTCGATGATACAATGGTACGTTGCTCGGGGTGGTACAGAAAGGATACTCAATATATCTTGCTCGCAATAGGGCTTTTTATGGCCATTCTGTTTAATGTCGATTCTATTGCCATTGTCGGAAAACTTCAGAATGACACGAAATTGCGCGAAGAAGTAGTAATGAGAGCAAACAATTATCTTGAGGCGCATCCCTCACTGCAGCAGGACAGATTAAATGACCTGGGAAATGCCAATTCGGCTACTTATGGCAAACTGTACAGAACTACCCGTAAAGCACTAGCCGATTCGATTGTTCGTGCCCAAAGTGATTCATTAATCAATCGTGAAAAGGAACTTACACACAAAGCCGATTCGCTAATTAACGCAGCTATAGCTAAATCAAACGGCATTTTGGGGCTGGGTTGGAGCGACGTAAAATTAGCAGAACAAAAACCTGCTGACGAAGGTTTTGTAGGTAAGAAACCGAAAGAATCGCTGGAGTGGATAGGTGATGCTTTCGGAGTGATTGGAAAATTACTTTTTATGTTTGTTGGCTGGTTAATTACCGCCATTGCCATTTCATTTGGAGCAGCGTTCTGGTTCAATATAGCGAAAAGATTTCGGAAATAACTATTTGATAATCAACCAATTTTTAAGACACACACATACGAGAAATTGTTAAATAAAATAATTGTTTATTCAAATTTTACTGTAACTATCTATTAATTATGCTAAAACCTGTCTGTGGATTTTTCTTTCTATACTTGATGCTCCCATATTCTTTGGTTGGGCAAAACTGGAAGTTTGTGAAAGAAAAAGATGGTGTGCAACTTTATAGCAGGGAAGAGGCTGGTAAAGGGCTCACATTTTTTAAAGGTGTTGCTGAGATTAAAGAATCTGCAGAAAAGGTTTTTGTTTTGATTGAGGATGTGAATCATACGGCATGGTGGGATTCAAATGTCAGCCATGTAAAAGTTCATCTTTACGAAAAGAACAAACGATCTCAATACTATCTGGTATATACAATGCCGTGGCCATTCAAAAACAGAGATTTATCTGTGGATATGACTACAAGTATTAATCAGGCAACCAGCGAGTATAAAATTACAGCCTTACCGCTTAGCGGAGTTTTTCCGGAAGAAAAAGATTTAGTTCGTATAAAAGATTACCGGCAGGTTTGGACAGTCAAACCAATTAACAACCGAACTACTCATGTAGAGCTTGAATTCTATGTGAATCCGGTTGAAAATCTCCCAAACTGGTTATTAAATCTTGTTTTGATTGACTCTCCAATCAAATCAATCAATACTATCCGACAGCTATTAGAGAAAAAATAGTTGACAATTTATAATTGTTAATTTTAGATTTGAATTTCGCTGTTATTATCTGTTTAATAAGTTTTTTTAATAGCTGTTTGAACCGGTATTAGTGGATAAAAGCTTATTTTTGCGCTGAAATTAGATTGAATTCCTGAATAATCGATTGAATTTGATTTTATAAACACTCAAAAGCAACTCTTTAAACTACAGATATCATGAAAAAATCATTATTGAAATTTATTTGCCTGACAGCTTTATTCGCATTTATGGAAGGCACATTGTATGCAAATACCAATGCTATAACGTACAGAATCTATATCAAATCAGCCGATGCGGGAGGTGGCTCGGTAAATTATATCTGCCATCAGGGCGATACACTCTCGTTCGATTTCTCGCCAATTTCAAACTGGAAAATAAACACTATTACACTCAATGGTACAGATGTAACCGGTTCGCTTGTAAACGGTGTTCTTAGTATTAAAAACGTTACCTCCAACTGCACCCTGAATGCTGTATTTTCGCTGGCAACAAACAACAATCCACCTACACCGGGGAATGAAGGAGTAAAGGTTTACAGCACTCCATCAGAGATTGTAGTGATTGGAACAAAAAAGGATGAATTAGTTACCTTATATACTTTATCCGGAGAAAAACTAAATCAACTAAAGTCTGACGGTACTAAAATCAACATTCCGGCTGAACAAAATAAAATTTATCTTTTAAAAACGAGTACACAGACATTTAAAATTATACTTTAAAAACCAATTATACAGAATTATAAATTAATTAGTTGAACTATGTCAGACGATAAAAAAGAACCATGGCTTAATTATTTAGCCCTAACCACTATCATTTTTGCAGTTGCAGCAACACTATCGACCTTTAAAGGTGGTGGATATTCAACCCGTTCCGTGTTAAGTCAGGAGCAAGCTTCCAATAAATGGGCATATTACCAAAGCAAAAGCCTGAAATCATATATATATGAAACACAGAAAGATATGCTGGAAATTACCAGCCTGCGTGTTGGTAAAAATGAAAGTGGTGTGAAGGAAACCTTTCAAAAAAAAATGGCTGATTACAAGAAATCCATTGACCGTTACGACAAGGAAAAAACTGATATTAAGAAAGATGCTGAAAAGTTTGAAATTCAGCGCAACGATGCTCAGAGTCATTCCAAAGTATTTGGTATGGCAGTAATCTTCCTTCAAATATCCATCCTGCTTTCGTCTATTGCTGCATTGATTAAGAGGAAATATATATGGTATATTGCAACGTTAACGGGAGCTGTTGGGTTGCTGTATTTCGCTAACGGATTCTTCCTGTTTTTCTAAAATAAATCTAAAAATGAACGCAAAATGTTACACGT
This sequence comes from Paludibacter sp., assembly GCA_037134195.1. Taxonomy (GTDB): domain Bacteria; phylum Bacteroidota; class Bacteroidia; order Bacteroidales; family Paludibacteraceae; genus Paludibacter. Next base: position 22,725 of record JBAXMR010000018.1, read on the forward strand.
TTTGCGTTTTTCATTTTAATCCATTTTGCAGCTATCCATCCATAAAATGATAATTTTCAACCACTTCATTTTTTAAATTTTGTCGTTTCGGCACTACAGATTTTTTTCGGATAAACGGAGCATATTTATATCTTAAAGCATTATTAATACGGTTGACCTTTTCCTCCTGATAAAGCGCTTCTACAAAAGTTGTCACCGCAGCATCTTCAAACAAACTTTGTTGACCTGTTATCCGATTACATATACCTTATCTCTATCAGTAACAATATAATAGCAAGCATAATACAATCGGTTGATAGCACCATTAAGAAAACCCTCATCAATCATTAATATAGCTTCCGACATGGTTTCTTTTGATCGCTCCACACGATATGCAACCAATCCATTTATACTCTCCTGATCTAAGGTTTCCTTCATAATTCTACTCCTTCATTCATAACATTAATATAGAATGGTGTTTTGAATGGACGATTTTCCCAATTCTTTTTGGCAATCACCATGGGGCTTATCAGTACTCCTGTTTTAAGTTCCAATAGATAAATTGGAAATGTGATTTTTTCTTCATCCTCCAGTGTTATTCTATCTTTATTCAGCAATATCACTAAATCAATATCACTACCAACGTATGCATCGCCCCTTGCCTCCGAACCATAAAGTATTACTTTAGCATCGGGAGCTTCACGGTGAATAATTTCACGCAGACTATTTACAATGTCAGGATGGCTCATAATGACTTTTTTCTATCGAATAATATTGCAAATATACGAATATCAATTGAAATCAATACTTTACTCATTGAAAAATCTACCCGTTTATAATCTCGGCTGAACTTCATAATTGAAATTCAGCCGAATCTTTTTATTGGCAAGTTTGGAAACTTGCTTTTAGCACGAAGTAGCGGGGACGCTACTCCGAAATGGGGGAGGTTGGAACTACTTCTGATGTTTTCTATAACTTTTGCGAAATAAATTGCTCAATCTTAAAAATGAATTCCTTCATTTCATCAAACATTTCGAGTACAATTTCTTTTTCGAAATCTACAAATGAATCATAATCACCTTGTGTTCTTCTATTTGATGCTTTGTTTATTATTTTTCCGTACTTTGTTTCAATTAATCCTTCATTTATAAAATTCTTATTGAACCACCCAATAAGTTGCTGATGTTTTGAAGTTTCGAACTCATAAGCCAAGCCAAGTGCCAATAGTGAATAAAACATTCCGTAATAAATTCTATTTATAGCCGCCCTCAATCTATCATTGTCTAATAGTAGCTGAACATCCTGAATGGTTTCAGTTGCTTCCAAAAGCCTATACTTTATTAGTTCTATTCTCTGATTATCATCTATTCTCATGCGTATATTCCTGTTTTAAGTGCAGTTGCGAATATAGGTTGTTTCCCTTTTAGGGTGTTAAGTTCACGAATGGATAAAAAATGAGCATCAATTATAATATTATACTTTAAATCAATGTCATAACATAAATCATAAAGCGTATTTTCATCCCGTGCACCATAATCTCTATTTAATACAATAAGTACATCATAATCAGAATTTTCTGTGGGTTTTCCAGTTGCTTGTGAACCAAACAAAACAATGTCTTTTACAGAGTTTTGAAAGCCTTTCTGTAAATGATTTTTCAAATCCCGTAGTATGATTAATTTATCTGTCATTTTTTTTAAGTTGGTATAAGCAAATGTATTATAATAATGCTGCAAATATACGAATATCAATCGAAATCAATACTTAAGCCATTGAAAAATCTGTTCATTTATAGATTCGGCTGAACTTCATTTCTGAACTCCAGCCGAATCTTATTTTATCCACAAGTTTGGGAACTTGCTTGCAACTCCAAATAGGCTTTTTTAATTATTGATAGCCTCACTCCAAGCAAGACTATCACTTTATTTATCCCACCCCCGGCAGGCTCTTACACCCACCGGAGAGTTATACTTCTTTTTTATTTGGTGATGATAATATTGTCGATATAACATTTTTGAGCATTCCAATAATCATCATCAACAAAGTTCCATTTAAATGTATGGCTACCAGCAGTAACTGGCACTAATGCTTGTCTCCAACCACCAGTATCATTTGGTAAATTTACTATTTTTACATTGTCGATATAAAAATCTATATGTCCTGCTCCAGAAAAATTATAATAAAAACTAATATTACCAGCTGTGGTAAGTGTAGTAGTATAAATTGCATCACAATTTGTTCCATTTAACGACATAAATGAATAACTTCCATCAAAAGCATTTTCACTTGTTACTGTAAATGGTCCCGACCATCCAACAGGTGTCATACCAGATTCAAAACTGGTATAATATTGAGCATCAGATGTAGTAAATGATCTTTCGTCACCATATCCTGTCCCAATTTCATTGGTGGCATACGCCCGTACATAATACGTTGTACTTGGTTTAGCTTGAGTAATTGCAGCACTGAAAGATGATAAAGTAGATGTGCTTGAAGCTTTATAGTCAGCTATTGTAGGGTTTGGTGTTTCACTTCTACAGATACCTCTTACTGATATAGTTCCACCACCATCAGAACTAATTATACCTCCTGATACTCCACCCATTGCAGAAATGTCGGTAAAGGCTTTGGTAGTCAAAACAGGAATGGTTTTAGGCGTTGTAATGGTAATCATACTACCATATCCAGTGCCTGCACTATTGGTAGCATAAGCTTTTGCATAATATACTCCCGGTGTAATTCCTGCAATCTGACTCGGATATGTACCAGTTCCAGTTCCGTCAGATGTATGACTGTCGGCAATGGTTGGGTTCTGATTAGTCGCGCTCCAGCATACGCCGCGTTCGGTTACTGTTGCACCGCCTGTTGAAGTCACATTACCTCCGGTAGCAGCTGATGTGGTTGCAATATTGGTAGCAGCAGTAGTTGTTACAGTTGGGAAAAGAACCGTTATCGGAGTGGCAACTGTTACCTGATTACCATAACTGGTAGTTGTGCTGTTGGTGGCATACGCCCGTACATAATAAGTAGTTCCGGCAGTAAGTCCGCTAATGCTACTGGTAAAGCTGCCTAATCCTGTTCCATCGGTTGTTTTGCTCGCAGCTATGGTTGGATTTTGGGTAGTTGCCCAACAAACTCCATAGGCTGTTACGGTAGAAGCACCATTAGCTATTACACTACCACCAATAGTGAAAGTACTGCCAGTAATGTTACTGGCAATGGCGGTAGAAACCATGGGCGAGAATAAGGTATTATTAATTACAATGGCTTTGGAAGATGTTCCAATATTTCCCTGACTGTCTTTTACTTCCAGTGTTATGTTTTTAGCTCCTTCGGTAGTATAGGTGTAAGTAGCTGTTTTGGTGGTTGTCCAGGCCGTGGCAGTTCCTGTATCTTCCCATTTCCATCGTACCTGCAAGGCGGTTGGTGCATCTACATCGTCAACTACTGCCGAAGCATCCACCGTAATAGATTGTACGGTAGTTCCTATTAATTGAGATACGCTGAAAATAGCAGCCGGAATTACTGAACCGTAATCGCTCAGGTTTTTCCATTTAGGCAATCCTGTTTCTAATTTCAACACCTGCGCATCAGTTCCTTTGTTTAATAAAGTCCACGCTGTACCATTGTAATACAATACATTACCTGCTACCGGAGCAGTAGCGGTTGAAACAAGTAGTGGCTTATTCTGTAAATCGGCAAAACTACCCGTGGTAGCAATGGTGGCAAAAGTTGGTTTATTGGTCAAGTCCACATAACTGCCCGAAAACAATACCGGTTTGTTCAACAAATCGGCATATCCGCCTGTGGTTGCAACGGTAGCATAAGTTGGTTTATTGGTCAGGTCGGCATAACTGCCTGAAAACAATACAGGTTTGTTGGTCAAATCTGTATAACTTCCCGAAAAAAGTGTTGGTTTATTTAATAAATCTGCATAACTGCCCGTAGCGGCAATGGTTGACAATACCGGTTTTGCAGTTAAGTCGGCATACACTCCTGAGAACAAGGTAGGTTTATTCAATAAATCGGCATAAGTTCCCGAAGCAGCGACAGTTGATAAGGTAGGCTTGTTGGTCAAATCCAGATAGCTTCCGCTAAATCCGTTTCCGGCTTTGGCTGCATACAAGGCATAAGGCGTACTGAGAAATTGGCTAGTACCAACAATACTGTAATTAGAACCTCCGGCAGGGTCGGTTTCTGTTTTTAGAAAATAAGGTCCAACTGCCCAGTTAATCACATCGAAACCGGCTGCATTGCCAATTTCTACACTTACCAATCCATTGGCATTGGTAGTCGGGGTTAAGGTTTCGGTGTACACTTGCGCACCAATAGCCGAGCCCTGTAAAATACTTACTTTCATGCCAATTTTGGTATTCACTACTAATTGACTGCTGCTATTGCGAATAACAGCCTGATAACTCAGCTTTTGAGGTGCCTGAGCAAACACACTTGCAGTTAGGATTACTGCTGTAAGAACGATAAATAGTTGTTTCATAATGTTCTAAATTTTATTTGTTTGTTGTTTAAAATGTTTGTTGTTTTGTGTTTCACGTTTCGTGTTTGACGTTTCGTGTTTTGTGTTTTGTGTTTAGTGTTAGTTCAAAACCAATCAACTAATCAACCAGTTAACCAATTAACCAATTAACCTTTCCCCCTTTGGGGGTTAGGGGGTCAATTCTTAATTATCTTGAATGTTTTAATCTCTTGTTTATTGTCGGTCACTTTCAGAAAGTAACTGCCGCATACAAGCCCTTGCATCGAAATAGTGGTTTCGCTGCCTTCTACTTTTCGGTTTACTAATTGCTTTCCGCTGCTGTCATAAATTTGATAAGTGAGATTCACTGTGTCATAATCCAGCACTTTCAACCGCAGAAAATCGGTGGTTGGGTTCGGATAAGCCGTACAATCGAGTGTGATTGCTTTGGCTTCTTCAATTCCGGCTACCACCGAAATTTCGTAAGGTTGTTGCACCCCTTGTGCCACCGTACCGGTGGTTCCAGTGTGGGTTGTGTAACCCGTTTGTCCTACCGAATAGCTCACCGTGCCTCCACTCCCCGTGGCGTTTCCGCCTGTGGCAGTGCTTGCACTTTGCGCTTGCAATCCGGTTTGAACTAAGCCTGATAAAACTACCAGACTCACAAAAACTTTTTTGTTTAGCATAATTGTCCTCCTTTTTTTAAATGATTAATATCGTTAGTTTTGAAAATAAATTTTAGTTAGTTCCTTATAAATCTAAGGGTTAGTCGATTACTTTCTTGATAAATTAATCCTTAACGCAACGCACTGAATGCCCACTCCTGCCTTTGTATCCCAAAGTGCCCACTTTGCTGTCGTCATTGGTCATATACCATAGCCCGACGTAGCCCTGGTTAATGGAAGAACTCCACCAATTGCCGTCTGTGCCTAATCCGTTGAACGTGCCAGTCCAGACACGACTTCCACCCGGAAGAGCAGAAAAACCGGTTTCGTTGGTAGCACCAGTGTTTGGGCTTGTCCAATTAAGCGTACCGGTTTCTTTAAGTTTTCCTCCATCATCACCATTTAAATACATCGTGAGGGTTGTCCATTCTGCATTAGTAGGAACGTGCCATCCAGTAGGAGCTAATTTTCCGGTACTTACGGCAGACCAATTGTACAAAGCCCCATAAGTGGCTTTATAGGTGGAGGCATCATTGTTATACCAACAATAAGCAGGAGTTGACGGATCACCCCATGCGGTATTATCAGTCACCAAAAGAATTGAAGTACCATCCTTGTATTTAGTGGTTTTTAAATTTTCTGCCATCCATATTTGAGTACCAATTTTGATGGTTTTATAAACATTTCCATCGATATCAGTCATAGAACCATAGGTTAAATTTGGATTAAAAGTAATCTTAGAATTTGTATTAGGATCATCAGTTTTACAACCTATAAAAGACATCGCCACTACCAATATCAAAATTAAAATATTCGATTCTCTGTGTTTATTTTTCATATACTTTTCTGTTTTATTGATTAAATATTTACGAATACTTTTCAAGCTTGTCAACTACTGCTATTTTTCTGAGATTTCTATTCAATATATTCAAAATCTTTTATATCAACTTTTTTCGGTTTCAGGATATAATTCATTGTTTGCTTAATAGGGTAATTATAAGAGTTATATGTGAATGTAGAAGTATTTGGATAGGATAAAACACTTACCTTATTGAAAGCAACCATTACACCACCATTGGTATCTACAACTCCACCATTTGAAACGGCATCGGGTGATGAATATGTTAAAGTATTATGGGGGCTATATAATATGGTGGTAGTGGATAAATTTTTCGAATAATTAACTTTGTCATCGTAAGTATAGTTAAAAGTTGCTTTTAGAATACTTCCATTATAATAACTACATTTTACTCGGTCATCTCCATTATAATCGTTTACATAACTGTATCGTTCAGTATGAGTACTATCGTTATTGTAATTAGTGTATTTTATGCACTGTTTTACTAAGTTATATACATAAACACTGTATGAATTTATAGTAGTTGATGTTTCAGAAGTATAATAATTAGCTTTAATTATCAAATCCTGATTATCAAATAAGAATATGTATAATCCTGTAGACATATATTGTTGAGAAGTTCCAGTAGATTTATTAAAGTAATGAATTTTTGAAACTTTATTATTTTTTGTATATTCATACGTATTATAACTATTTATCGTTCCGGTCAACGTATCATAAGTATTTATCCGTTGTACATATTTAGAATTATCATAAATGTATTCAGTAGTTAATTTTCCATTTGTCTTAATTTTTGAAAGATATAATACTTTTCCGTTTGAAGGATCATTCTGATTTTGACAGGCGGTTAATATAATTACTCCCGTAACAATTAACAGAAAGTTAAATACATAATATTTTTTTTTCATTTTTGTATTTTTTAAATGTATACCTACTCTTCTCAGGATTTTCGGCTTACTCCTTATTTGATACTATGAGTGAGACTATCACTACGATAAAAAAACTACGCTTTCTTTGCAGCTGCTTTTGGTGAATCACTTACATCAAAGCCCCATTGGCTAAGTTCTTTGGGATTATCGTGGTAGATACCCAGTAATAAATCGCGGGAGGATTTGACGGACAGATCTACTTCAGCGGTGAGCAGGTCGCGTTTGCGATACGCCAGATTTGCCTGACGTTGCAGTTCTTCAGCCTGCTTGTGTAAGCTAAGTGCTTCTTCAATTTTGGGAACATTATCTTCCCATTTGTGATTTTGGAGCGCATTTAGAGGTGATGCTGCGCCATCGGCTACATGTTTTGCGTTAACACGTGCTGCAAGTTCTAATTCCTGAGCGGCATTGGTGGGTACGTTTACCCTGATTTTTGGATTTGGCATACGAAAATGATTTTATTGTTTAACAAATAGATTTATTTAGTTGCCCCCAACCCCAATAAAGAGGTTCAGAAGCCGTTTTCTACAAATTCAAGTTCCATTTAGGGTGTCGGAAGTTCAATTTCCCCGAAATGAAGTTCACATCACCCATCTTTAAGTTCATTTTAGGGGGATTGAACTTCAAATTCATCGAATTTAAGTTCAAACGAGGGTGTTGGAACTTTAAATTACCCATTTTTAAGTTCATTTTAGGGGCATTGAACTTCAAATTACCCTCCTTTGAACTTAAATTACCCTCCCCGGAACTTCATTTATATTGGGAGTGCGACTTAAAGTCGCGCCTCCAATAGTTTTAAAAGCCGCAGATTAATATTATTTCGTCAAATAGTTATCTGCATTGTGTCAGGTTGAAATTCTATCTTTTTTTTCTTAACTTTCCCAAAGTTCTAAAACTTTGGGAAAGTTGATGGAAGATAAACAAAAAAATACCTGCCTTTGAATGGAATCGCTATTCCGTTCAAAAGCAGGTGAATATTAATGTTGTAATACAGTTGCAATATTGCAGCTGTAATTTTGTGTATAAATTGTTACTCTCTCTCTCTCTCTCTCTCTCTCTCTCTCTCTAGCAAATAAGGGGAATCAACCAACGTTGAAGGGTTAATTAAGCATAATACTATCGTATTTATTTGGACAGATAAGTTCATTTATTGGAGTAGCTTAGTATTTAATGCTACAAAAATAATAAATGTTTTGAAATATTACATAATTAATGGAAATATTTTTAAAAATATTTATCGGGATGCGTGAGACGACAGAATTCTGATTACAAGGATGACAAAATTCCGATTCTGTTGAGGATATGAATGACAGAGTCGGAACTCTATCATCTCGGTGAGAGCTCTGGAATCTTATTTCTCTTGAAAGGTATAAAATCAGGCAACCGAATTTCTGGCAAAGTGTCCCACGTGCCCCACGCGATTGTATCGCGTGGGAAACAAATAAATAATTAATACCACACGAAACATTCGTGCGGCAGCGAGTGGGTATAGACACTGGGATTTATCGCTCGGCTCTGCCGCTTGGCTTGCCAAGAATCCACTAACTTACATAGCAATATAGCGGATTTACGCTGACAGAACAGATTTTAAAACAGATTTTAATCCCGATAAATCGGGATGATTTCCATGCATTTCCAGTCTTATCAGTCATGCTTGCATGACTATAATCACTGTTAAATCAGTAGTTTTTTTATCGGTGTATATCAGCTATATCAGCGAATGCCGTCAAGTCGGCATGTTCCATCCGCGTTCTTCTTTTTTCTTTTAAATACGACCGCTCGGCTCTGCCGCTTTACTTACAAAGAATTTATTCCGTCCATTACTTATATTGGAATAAATCTACTTCTTATTTATCAGATTGATAAATTCTTCGCGGGTTTTTGCCTGTTCAAAAACACCTGTAAAATCGGAGGTGGTGGTGATGGAATGTTGTTTCTGAACTCCACGCATTTGCATGCAAAGGTGCTGAGCCTCAATAATTACCATTACGCCCATAGGGTTTAATGTTTTTTGGATACATTCCTTAATCTGGGTTGTCATGCGTTCCTGAACCTGCATACGGCGGGCAAAAACTTCTACAATTCGGGCAATTTTGCTTAGTCCGGTAATTTTTTTGTTGGGGATGTAAGCCACATGTGCTTTCCCGAAAAATGGGAGCATGTGATGTTCGCACATGGAATAAAAATCTATATCCTTTACAATTACCATTTGGCGGTAATCTTCGGTAAACATGGCCGATTGAATAATCTCTTCGGGAATTTGCTCGTAACCCTGCATCAGAAACTGCATGGCTTTCGAAACTCGTTCAGGTGTTTTCAATAATCCTTCACGGTCAGCATCTTCGCCCAAAAGTTTAATTATTTCGAGGTAATGTTCGGCAATTTTGGCGGTTTTCTCGTCTTCGAAAGGAACCGGCTGATTTATATTAAAGTCCATCATTTGTTTTTTGGGGAGGAGTTACGTTTATTTGTTCGGGAACAACATAAATTTCTGATTTGAGATTAGGGAAAGCTTCTGTCAGCTTGTTCCTTGCCATTTGAGCATCGGCTTTCGATTTGAAATCACCAACTCTGACTTTCCAGAACGGCGATGTATAGTTCACATAAACAGGCAGCTCGGGAAACAATTCCTGAATTTGTTTTTCAATACCAAATGCATTGTTTTTGGCAGTTTTCTGTATGTTACTTGAGAAAACCTGAATGCGAAAACCACTTGCTGTCAATTCCTGAGCCGCAACTTTTTTATTTACAAGCAACGATTCAATTCGTTTATCCTGAACAATCTTTACAGTGGCATTGGTGCTGGAATCGGTTGACCTGAGTGCTGCAAAGATATTATTTTTCTTTGTTTCAGTATTTTCCTGAGCTGATAAGGTGCTGACTACTAAAAACAAAACGACACAAAATAGAAGAAATCTGTTACTCATTCTTTTTGAAATTTTAGGCTGCAAAGTTATAAAATTGTTATGGGTTTTCTCTCAGATTTATGATATTAATTCAAACATTGAATTACATTTAGCTGTCTGTGAGCAAAAATGAGATTTTTTAATTATGAATTATTAATTATTAATTGCTTATTGCTTATCTTTGTTCTTGCTAAATTTAAAAACTATGACGAAAACCAACATAGCCATTATTGTTGCCGGAGGGAAAGGAGAGCGTATGAATGTTGATATTCCCAAGCAGTTTCTTGAAATTCATGGCAAGCCAATATTGATGTATACTCTCGAAGTTTTTTATCGGTTCGATGCTACCATGAAGTTGATACTTGTGTTGCCTGAGGTTCAGATTGATTTTTGGAAAGAGCTTTGCGTGAAATATAATTTTAATATTATACATCAGATTGTTTCCGGCGGACAAACTCGTTTTCATTCAGTAAAAAATGGGTTGGAAGCAGTTAATGTACCTTCACTGGTAGCGGTTCACGATGGTGTTCGTCCGCTGGTAAGTATCGAAACAATTGAAAGATGTTTCGAAGGAGCAGAAAAGTTTAATGCTGCAATTCCGGTAATTGATTTGGTAGACAGCATCCGGAAACTGACTGAAACCGGCAGTCAATCCCTCGACCGTAATGTTTATAAACTGGTTCAAACACCTCAGATTTTTGATGCTGAATTACTGAAGAAAGCCTACGAACAGGATTTTTCTCCGCTTTTCACTGATGATGCATCGGTGGTGGAAGCTTTGGGTATTAAAATTCAATTGGTTGAAGGAAATCGGGAGAATATCAAAATAACAACCGAATTCGATTTGAAAATTGCGGAATCATTTATGTAATAATGTCCGATAAACCAAACATCCAATACCTCCATTCACTCCGAACATTATCCATGCTCGGGGTGATTCTGATTCATGTAACCTCGCCGCTGGTGAATATGACATGGAGCAAAAACATGCCGTATTGGTGGATTGGAAATGTGGTGGATAGTGCTGTACGCTTTGCAGTTCCAATGTTTTTGATGCTCAGTGGAGCTACCTTGCTTGGAAAAGAGTATAACCTTTCTGAGTTTTACAAACGCCGTTTTTCACGGGTGCTAATTCCTTTTTTGTTTTGGTTGGTTGTTTATTGGATATATCGCTGGACAACACTTTCTGCAAAAACCCAACCACACGATTTTCATTCGATACTTTTCTGGGGCGTAAATCTGTTTCTGAAAGAAGGTGTTTCAAAGCATTTCTGGTACATTTACATGATTGTGTGCATCTACCTTTTTATTCCGTTTTTGAACAAAGCACTTAAAAAACTAAACATGTCAATGCTTTCTAATGTGCTGTTATTGTGGGTAATTCTTGCTTATGCACTTAAATCTGTTCCGCTCAATATGTACGGTTGGGGTGGTGATTATGGCACGAAGTTTCTGGGATATTTTCTTTATTCCGGCTATTTAGTGCTGGGTTACTATTTGTATTATTTACGAACAAACCCGGTAAAGCTAAGATTTTTAGCCGGAACTGTTTTTGCAATAAGTGTTCTAGTTTCAGCTGTTGTAACCTGGATTTTTAGTGAGAAAGCACATAAATTGGATCTTAGCATGTATAGTTACTTGTCAGTTAATACCCTGATTCAGTCCATTTCATTGTTTCTGTGGATAAAAGACAGCACAATAAAGAACAGGTTTATTTCGTTGATTAACAGCCGTATCAGCAATTACAGTTATGGCATTTATCTGGTTCATATTCTGGTTATCAGTGTTTTATTCGATAACGGAATTTACTGGAAATTCACGCATCCTATGTTCTCATTGCCTTTGCTAACTATTGCTGTGACTGCGGGTTCGTTCGGTATCATTTTTGTTTTGAGGAAAATCCCGTTTGGAAAATATATTGCAGGATAATGGATCTCACTTATCAAGACATAAAATTTCTGCCCGGTGTTGGACCGAAAAAGGCGGATTTGCTGGCGAAAGAACTCGACATTCATTCGGCAGAGGATTTGTTGCGCCATTACCCCTACAAATACGTTGACCGCAGTCGCTATTATTACTTGCACGAGATTTCGGAAGAAATGCCTTTTATTCAGGTAAAAGGGCAAATAATTCGGTTCGAAAAAGTGGGAGAGGGTCTGAAACAGCGACTTGTAGCTATTTTCACCGATGGACGTGACACGATAGAATTGATATGGTTTAAGGGTATCAACTTTATTTTGGATAAATATAAAACGGGCATTGAATACGTGGTTTTCTGTAAGCCAACGTATTTCAACGGCAAGTTTAATCTGCAACATCCTGAAATAGACCTTCCTTCGCAGTTGCCGCCACCCGAGCAAATGGGGCTGCAACCCTTTTATAACACGTCCGAAAAGATGAAGAACAGCTTTCTGAATTCGAAAATGATTCAGAAAATTCTTTTTCCGCTGGTTCAATCCATTCGGAGCGGCATTCCCGAAACCCTTCCTGGTTATTTGCTGCAGAAATTTGCACTACTGAATCTAACCGATTCGCTGGTGAATATCCATTTCCCAAAAAATGCCGACCTGCTCAAAAAAGCCCGTCAACGGTTGAAATTTGAGGAATTGTTTTACATTCAGCTCAACATTCTGCAGCAAACTAAGTGGCGCGACCAGCATTTTCGGGGGTTCGTATTCGGGCAAATCGGGCACTATTTCAATACTTTTTATAAAGATTATCTTCCTTTTGAACTTACCAATGCCCAAAAACGGGTAATTCGTGAAATACGGGTAGACGTAGCTTCGGGGCGGCAAATGAACCGTCTGCTTCAGGGCGATGTGGGTAGTGGAAAAACACTGGTGGCCTTGATGGCTATGCTGATTGCCATCGACAATGGTTTTCAGGCCTGTATTATGGCTCCCACTGAAATTCTAGCAACACAACATTTTGCAAGTCTGAAAGAATTTTTGGGCGATATTGGTCTTAATATTGCTTTACTTACCGGTTCTGTCACGGCCAAAAAACGAGAACCCATACACGAACAACTTCGAAACGGTGAATTAAATATCCTGATTGGTACACATGCGTTGATTGAAGACGCTGTACAGTTTAAAAATCTTGGTTTGGTTGTTATCGACGAGCAACATCGTTTTGGCGTGGAGCAGCGCTCCAAACTTTGGAAAAAGAATATCAATCCGCCACATATTTTGGTAATGACCGCCACACCCATCCCACGCACGCTAGCTATGACGCTTTACGGCGATTTGAGTGTATCGGTGATTGATGAACTTCCGCCCGGCAGAAAACCAATTCAGACCTATCATTATTACGAGAACAAACGGCAGGGACTCAATCAGTTTATTGCCAAACAGGTGCAAGTTGGAAGGCAGATTTATATTGTTTATCCCCTTATACAGGAATCCGAAAAAAGCGATTTGCAAAATTTGGAAACAGGCTACGAATATATGCGTGAAGTATTTCCAACTTATAAAATCAGCATGGTTCACGGCAAATTGAAACCTGCAGAAAAAGAATATCAAATGCAGAAATTCGTTTCGGGCGAAACGCAGATAATGGTGGCCACAACGGTGATTGAAGTCGGCGTAAACGTGCCTAATGCATCGGTGATGGTGATTGAAAGCGCGCAACGATTCGGACTGTCGCAGCTGCATCAGTTGCGTGGGAGAGTCGGTCGTGGTGCAGAACAATCATTTTGCATATTATTGACAGATTATAAGCTAGGAGTTGATACCCGTAAACGTATGGAAATCATGGTGCGTACCAATGATGGTTTCGAGATTTCGGAAGCCGATTTAAGGCTTCGCGGTCCCGGTGACTTGGAAGGAACACAGCAAAGTGGTGTGCCTTTTGAATTGAAAATAGCCAATTTAGCTCAGGATGGACGTATGCTGGAGATTGCCCGCAAAGCCGCCATGGAAATTCTGGAAGACGATATGAAACTCGAAAAGAACGAGAATCGGGTTATGGCATCACAATTACGAAAATTGAAGACAAATACCTTAAATTGGGGCTCTATAAGTTAAGAAACTTGAATTTGTTTTGACCGCTAAGCGCATTTCTTTAATTTTGGAGAGCAATAAACAATTTTCAATTGATCAATTTCTTATAAATTATACAACATCATGGAGAAAACACTTGTAATTATTAAACCCGGAGCCATTCAACGAGGATTTATCGGTGAAGTTATTCACCGTTTCGAGCGTAAAGGATTGCAATTGTGCGGAATAAAAATGATGCAGCTGACCGATGAAATTCTGGCTGAGCATTATGCTCATTTAGTCCAACGCCCGTTTTTTAAACGGATTAAAGACTCAATGATGATTACTCCTGTGATTGTTTGTTGCTGGAAAGGTATTGATGCTGTGCATATTGTACACGAAATGGCCGGAAAAACAAACGGTCGCGAAGCAGCTATCGGAACTATCCGTGGAGATTTCAGTGTAAGTGTACAGGAAAATATTATCCATACTTCCGACACTGTTGAAAATGCCAAAGCTGAATTAGACCGGTTTTTCAACGAAAATGAAATCTTTGATTTCGACCAACACAATATAAACTTTTTATACGCTAACGACGAAATATAAATTAGTTTATAGTTAGTAGTTGGTAGTCTGTAAAATTTAGATTGAAAAAACAATTACGAACAATAAACTGCCAACTATAAACTATAAACTACCAACTAATTACAAATGCTCTTTTCCCTCAAAAAATACATACCTGTTCTCGCTTTCTTTCTCTCAACTTTTGGGGGTTATTCTCAGTTGAATAATTTCTCGTTAATCCCTAAAAAAGATACAACCAACAACATTTACAAAGAAATGTTGAACGATAACTCGGATGACTTGATGGAAAATCACCCTGCTGAGGATATCTACAACGATATTTGGACCAGCGACCATGTGAACCCGTACAAAATTCCGATTGACAGCCTGCCTGATTCAGTACGAATTGACGTTTCTAATTTCTTTGTACCGGTGCGAGGTGCGGTTACTTCCGTGTTTGGTCCCCGCCGCTATCGTTTTCATTACGGTACCGACCTTCGCCTTAAAGTAGGTGATTCTGTTGTTTGTGCATTTTCCGGCAAAATAAGGATTATTAATTACGAAGGTCGCGGATACGGTAACTATATTGTCGTTAGACATGATAATGGATTGGAGACAGTTTATGCTCACCTGTCAGCTGTTTTGGTGGCACTTAATCAAAACGTAAAGGGTGGAGAACTGATTGCTTTTGGAGGAAATACAGGACATTCAACCGGACCACATCTTCATTTTGAAACCCGTTATATAGGAAATGCCATTAACCCGGAGCATATTATTAATTTCAGTAATGGTTTGGTGCTGGCAAAAACCTACCTGCTTACCAAAAAGAACTCGTTTTATTATCAACATGAGGTTCATAAATATGCTTCTGCTGTTAGGTATTACAAAGTAAAAAAGGGAGATACTTTAAAAAAAGTGGCTGCACGTAATGGTATGAGTTTAAAATCTCTTTGCAAATTGAACGGACTAAAAACCAAAGCTAAACTTAAAAAAGGTCAACGGATTCGGATTCGTTAGATTTCTCAGAACCTGACGAAATAGCTTTTCCTTTAGGCAAAATTTACAAATTCACATGATTCTATCTGAAAATATTAGCACCATAATATTCGATTTCGGGGGTGTATTGATAAACCTTGAATTAGATTGTTGTATTCAGCGATTCAAGGAACTTGGCGTTGAGAACTTCGAAGACAAATTAAGTAATTTTGGTCAAAAAGGCTTTTTTCTGCAATTCGAAAAAGGCGAGATTGGTATCCCTGAGTTTTGTGATAATGTTCGCAAACTGGCTGCCGTTCCGCTCACCAATCAGCAAATTATTGATGCATGGTGTCTTTTTTTAGTTGATATTCCTGCATTTAAAATCGATTTACTGCTTGAACTGAAAAAAAAATACCGCTTGCTAATGCTTAGCAATACCAATCCCATTCATATCGAAATCAGTGCTGTCAACGAATTTGCCCGTTATGGACTGAAAATGGAGGATGTTTTTGAAAAATGTTATTACTCCTACGACATGAAAATGGCAAAACCAGATGCCGAAATTTTTGAAACACTGTTGGCTGATGCCGGAGTGAAACCGGAAGAATGTTTGTTTCTGGATGATGGACAAAAAAACATTGACCAGGCCATGAAGCTCGGCATTCGGAGTTATTTGGTGGATGTAAAGGAAGACTTAAGCTGGTTAGTTAGTAGTTTATAGCTGGAAGTAAGTAGTTGTTGAGTTTATAGTTGGTTGTAAAAATGCCAAAGTTATTAATTCTTAATTTTTAATTATTAATTGAATTACGTTGCTACAGTTGGATTTTTCGATGGTGTTCATGCCGGACATCGGTTTCTGATTGAGGAACTGAAAGTGCTGGCTAAGGCACGAAATTTGCAAAGTCTGGTTATTACCTTCAATACTCATCCTCGCAAAGTACTTAATTCCGATTATCAACCGCAACTGCTCACTACTTTGTCCGAAAAGCTGGAACAGCTTGAATCTACCGGCATCGATCGCTGCGTGGTGCTTGATTTTACACCGGAATTGGCACAACTCTCTGCATTTGATTTTCTGAAAACAATTCTTAAAGAACAATACCATGTCAAAACCTTACTTGTTGGTCACGATCACCGCTTTGGACATAACCGTGCGGATGGTTTTGCTGAATACAAGCATTACGGCGAAATGCTTGGAATGGAAGTAGTACAGGCTGGACGTTATAAAACTGCCGAAGACCGCCATGTAAGTTCGTCGAACATACGACTGGCTATTGAGCAGGGCGATATTAATCACGCCAATAAATTACTTACTTACCCTTATGCTTTTCGGGGAAAAGTAATTGATGGCTTCAAAGTGGGTCGTAAAATTGGTTTTCCTACTGCTAATTTGCAACCTCTTGATGCCGATAAACTCATTCCTCCTTTTGGTGTATATGCAGTCAGGGTTTATCACAACGAATCTTTGTACAAAGGTATGATGAATATCGGCACACGTCCTACGTTAAATAACAGCTACCATACCAGCCTAGAAGTGCATATTCTGGATTTCAATATGGATATTTACAATCAAATTATTAAAGTGGAATTCCTCTCCAAAATACGCGATGAGCAGAAGTTCAACAGTGTTGATGAATTAATAGCACAATTAAAAATTGATAGAAAAATTGTAGAAAGCATTTAGTTACAAAGATTGCTCTAAATATATTATTCTATCTTATCGCTCAATTTATATTGCTACCAACTGATTAATAAGTGGATTTGCATACATTTCGAGCAGTCTGGTCATTAGAAAATCTTCATCTTTGTCAGCCAACTCAATTTTACCAATCTGGAGTGACAAATAACGCTCAAAATCAAGTTTTTCCATGGTGCTGTACTCACCTTCAAAGCGGTTAGAGCGGTTGAGTAAGTCGTAAGCTACTTTATTGATAGCAAAAATGCTATAGCCCGAATGAATTCTGCGGTCAATTAATTCAGCTGTGAGTCTGATTTGTTCATTTTTGTTTCCACTTTGAGCTGCAATTTCTTTTAATTCATTCTGAATATCACCTGTAAGTTGGTATACTACACGCCCTTTGTAACCCATTACGCCGGTTTGCATGTTTAACAGGTCATCCATTGGATGCTTCTTGAACTCTGGATTCAGGTAACGTTGATATAATTCTTTAGCTTTCAGAAAATCACAGGGGTCATATTCATACGAAATACTCAATGGACAGATATTTAGTTCGGAAAGATTTTCCGTAAAACTACCTTTACCAAACATATTGAACATTTTAAGCAGACTTTCCTGGGTGCGGTCGTTAGAATCTTTTGCACGACCTTCACGCTGAGCAATCCAAACAGATTGTTGTTTGTCGTTGATGGTGTGGTGAATGTAAGCCGATAGTCGTTGTGAACTTTCCAGAATCTGTCGGGCACTCAACCCACGTTTCACGATAAAACTTTTATTTACGCGAACCAAATCTTCAATCCATGGGAAAATCAGCAAGTTGTCACCAATGGCAATTTCTACTGTGTTCATTTTTTGTTCAATGAGTTTAGAACACAATAATGCTGAATCCAGAATTATATCTCTATGGTTGGATATGTACAAATAAGGTTTTGATTTATCTGTTTTTTCAAGTCCTTTTAGAGTAATACCTTTTGTCATGTTAGCTTCGAGGTATTGAAGGAAAGGATACACCATATCTGTTTGGAAACTGTATTTATCGTGGAAAGACAATAAGCGCTGTTTTATTACTTCTTTTGGCAACAAGGGATACACTGTACTTAAGACCTTCATGAACTGCTTTTCCTCAATTAGTCTACTCAACACTTCATGCACTTCTTCATCGTGGTAGCAGCGTATTTCTTCAAAATCATATTTCATCTCTGGCATATTTTTGTGTTTTTTTAATTGAACTGTGTATTGTGTCTTCTTTTTTCTTTTTTACTTACTAATTCTACTTTGACACATTAGAAATTTTAAAATTAATTTCGTCCCTACGGGACTTTGTATATAGGACTTGTTTATGTTTTTACCATAATTACAGCTCTACGAGGTTAAAAAAAGTGACGTAGTCACGAAAATATGGTAAAAGCATGAATATAAATAACCCTTAAAGTCCCGTAGGGACGACATATAATTAATGTGTCAAAGTAGAACTAAATAACATACTTAGAAATATATATACAGCCGGTGCTGCAAGCAACATACTGTCAAATCGATCAAGTAATCCTCCATGACCGGGAATCACATTTCCTGAATCTTTTACATTGAGAGTACGTTTCAATAACGATTCGGTTAAATCGCCAAACGTACCAAAAATAACAATTATCTCTGAGAAAATAAACCATTGTATAAGGCTTAAATCTTTGATATACAACGAAAAAATGTAGCCGGGAATTAATGCGAAAAATGCCCCACCAATGAAACCTTCCCATGATTTTTTAGGCGATATACGTTCAAAAAGTCGATGTTTCCCAATTGTTACCCCAACTAAATATGCACCTGTATCGTTCACCCAAATGCTTACAAAAACTGCCAGCAAAATCATCGGTTGTAAACCCTGAATAAAGATAATGTTATTCAATAAAGAGAATGGAAGTGCGATAGAAGCCTGACCAAGAACAAAATAAGCCAAATTGTGTAATGGATTATTTTTTTTGAGATAAAGTTCTGAAATAATAATAAGAATCAAATATAGTCCGTAAATTGAAAACACAGGGAATTTAAATAATCCTGAAGCATTTACATACGAGCATGCAAATAAAAGTACCGAAGCCGAAACAGCCAAACCATTGTTTACCCTTACATCGTTCTGTTTGTTAGTTAGTTTGTGAAATTCATAAACAGCCCAACCACTAACTAATGCAAAAAATATTGCAAAAGTAAACTGACTGAGTAAAATTGTGCCAACAATCAACGAAACATATACAGCTCCGCTCAGAGTTCGTTTTACAAAGTTATTCATCGTGTTTCGAAAATTGGTTATCAGAAATGGAGAGAAAAAATCCAATCGGATTTATGCTACAAAGATAACAAAACTTTAGATTTTGGAAAGAAAAACGACAAATTCTTTTGGTCCGTGAGCACCAAGAACGAGTGTTTTCTCAATGTCGGCAGTACGACTTGGACCGGTGATGGTGGAAATTGAAGATGGTAAGTCTTTTCCGTATTTATTCTGCAGGGCTACCAATGCTTCAGTGAGGTAATTAACCAACTGAGAAGAATGTGCAACTACCAAATGGATTGGAGGAAAAACATTCATTTGCCGTCCTGATTCTGAAGCAGAAGTTACTAAAACACTTCCTGTTCGGGCGACTAAATAATCGCAGGCAGTTATTCCAACCTGCATGGTTTCAAAATCTGCAGGATTATTTGTGTGTGAAATTTTTCCTTCTGAAAGTGTTTTTGCAATACCCGAGTCACGACAAAAAACAGTAGAAAGTCCTTTTGAATCAAGAAATTCTGTTATTTTTAGCATGATTTCTGATTCATTTTCACATACGATGCATTGACCGTTAATAGCTTCCAGTTCTGATTTGAAACAACTTATAGCATCTGGGAACACCGGTTTGTAAATTTCTTCAGAATCAGCTTGCTGAACTTCAACAGCAGCAACCCGTTTTGGACGAACTGCTGCTATTCTGTTTAATATTTCCTGACGGGAGTTATCCCACATTTTCTTTTGTTTTTTTTGATTTACTTTCTTTTGTTGATTCAGGTAAAGCAGCTTCTTCAGGTTCAATCAGTATTTCTTCCAATTCATCTTGATTTCCGTTTTGAGCCATCAATTCGTCATTGCGTGAGGTCCATGGACGTTTCCCGAAAATCTTTTCCAAATCTTCAGCAAAAATTACTTCTTTTTCAATCAGTAATTCAGCTAATTCATTGTGACCTTTGGCATTGTCTTTCAAAATCTTCTTTGCACGTTCATACTCAACTGCAACAATTTCTTTTGCCTCTGAATCAATTAATTCGGCAGTTTTTTCGCTGTATGGTTTAGTGAAACCATAATCTGAATTCCCTGTCGAGTCGAAATAACTCATATTAGCCAGTTTATCACTCATTCCGAAGTAAGCTACCATTGCATAAGCACGTTTAGTTACACGTTCCAAATCATTGATTGCACCTGTCGACATTTGTTTCAGGAAAATTTCTTCGGCTGCACGTCCACCAAGCGTTGAACACATTTCATCAAGCATGTGCTCACGGTTTGTAAGCTGACGTTCTTCAGGTAAGTACCAGGCTGCACCCAAGGCTTCCCCACGGGGAACAATTGTCACTTTTACCAGCGGATTGGCATGTTCTGTCATCCAGCTGATAGTAGCATGTCCTGCTTCGTGGTATGCTATTGATTTCTTTTCGGCTATTGTAGTAATTTTGGTTTTCTTTTCCAAGCCACCTACAATACGATCAACAGCATCCAGAAAATCCTGTTTTTCGACAAAGGTTTTATCTTTACGGGCAGCAATTAAAGCTGCTTCATTACATACATTAGCTATATCAGCTCCTGAGAAACCCGGAGTTTGACGTGCAAGGAAGTTTACATCAACCGTATCATTTATTTTAATAGGACGGAGATGTACATTGAAAATTTGTTTGCGCTCGTTCACATCCGGTAAATCTACATGAATCTGACGATCGAAACGTCCGGCACGTAACAATGCTTTATCCAGAATATCGGCACGGTTGGTGGCAGCAAGTATAATTACACCACTGTTTGAACCAAACCCATCCATTTCAGTTAAAAGCTGATTGAGGGTATTTTCTCGTTCATCGTTACTGCCCATATTCGGATTTTTACCACGGGCACGACCTACAGCATCAATTTCGTCAATAAATATAATACAAGGAGCTTTCTCTTTAGCCTGACGGAATAAATCACGAACCCGCGAAGCACCCACACCAACAAACATTTCTACGAAATCGGAACCCGACATGGAGAAGAACGGAACATCAGCTTCACCGGCTACTGCCTTGGCTAACAATGTTTTTCCAGTTCCGGGAGGGCCTACAAGTAAAGCACCTTTAGGGATTTTACCCCCAAGTTCGGTATATTTCGAAGGGTTTTTCAGAAAAGATACAATTTCTTCAATTTCCTGCTTGGCTTCGGCCAAACCTGCTACATCTTTAAAAGTAATTTTATTGGTGGTGTCGCCTTTATCAAATAGTTGTGCTTTGGATTTTCCCACATTAAATATTCCTCCTCCACCGGCACCTCCACCCATACCCGACATACGACGGGTAAGGAAAACAAATAGAAAAACCATCAAAAGGACAGGTAAAATTACGGTTATAAAAATATCCGTATAGTTGCGACTGTCTTTATATTCAACGCCCACTTTTATTCCCAGCTTTTCTTCGGCCGATTGAGCAAAGCGTGAAAATTCTTCAGCAGGAACACTTACAGTAACTATCCTGTCTTTGGCATACAACTCATATTTATCACCAAATATCTTTTTCATCGTCTGATTATCCTTTTTGATTAAGGAGTCAACCAATGATTTTTGATTATGCTCAAATGACTTGTAATTTTCGCCAAAAGCTCTGCGTAGAGCTGTAGTGTCATTTGCAATTTGAGTATAATTAATAAGCTGTGCTTCAATTTCATTTTTGGAACTGTACACATCTACTTTCGAAACCATGCCTTGTTTCACATAATCTTTGAAAGTGGTAAAAGGAACTTGTACAGTGGGTACATTTTCTTTGAAAAAATAGGATGCAATCAGGAAGAGAATGATAATACCGTAAATCCAGGTAATATTGAATTTTGGAGCTTTTCCGGCAGGTTTAATCGGTTTTGGAATCGGATTTTTATTTTCCATTAATCTATAATGTTGAGAGTGAAAAAAATATAATAATTTGTGAGAATAAGTGTACGATAATCAGAGAATATCTTCCAGTGACTTTAAATCGGCATCCGACCATAAATGTTCAATGTCGTAATATGCACGGGTTGCACGTTGGAAAACATGAACAATAATTTGTCCGTAATCCATTGCTATCCATTCGCAGTTTTCAAAACCATCTGTAGCATAGGGTTTTACCAGTATTTTTTCCTGAACCCAGTCTTTGATGGAATGTGCAATAGAATTTACCTGTACGTTGGAGTCACCTTCGCATATTACAAAATAACTACAGGGAGCTTCTTTAAGTTTATTCAGGTTGACAATAACGATTTTTTTACCCTTTCGTTCTTGTATACCTTCAACAATTTTATTTACAATTTGTTCGTTTTCCGCGATTATCATTAGCAATTATTTATTTTATTCTAAAATGGTTACAAAGATACAGTTAAATGCCCGAAAATGAAAATGTTATTTTGAAGAATATCTGCAAATGTTCTTTAAAAGGGATGTAATGTTCATTAAGACGAATGAGATTGCATTTTACTTTAATTAAATGTATTTCATCTTTTGCTCACCAATCCAAAAATTATCTGAGATAGAAATATTTTTATCCCCAGAAATAAATCCGTAACACAGCCATCAATACCACCAAACTTCTGCTAAAACAAATTGTTTTCCGGTTCAATCTTTTCAAATGAGTTCTTACCGATAAGTTGTGCCGTTCAATGTGATTGGTACAATGCACACGGGTAATATGGAGTTTCTTTTCTATCAGGTAGCTGTAATTCTTTAATTTATCAGTATAAATCCTTTTAGCCTTCGACAATTCCAAACTTCTGATAACATACTTTAATGTTCTATTAGTTCTCCTGCCTACATTAAAGCTCACTACTGTTTTACTTTCTCTATCCAATGCGTATACTATCCAACGTAACATGCTCTTTTTACCGATAAACGTTCGCATTTCATCTACCTCGTAGATCCTTCCTTTAGTAATAGTTGGTTGTTGAATATCGGTAGCAATGCTGATAATGCGTTTTAAGAGCGTAGTAACCGATATCCTCAATACTCTTGCAGTACTTCGTATGCCCAACCCTTCTTTGGTAAACAATATAATTTGTCGATTAGTATCCGAACTGTAAGCATTGTAACTATAGTTTATTATAAACCGTTTGCTACATTCTTTACAACAATAGCGTTGCTTGCCGTTAGTTGTTTTTCCACTTTTTATTAATTTGGTCGATTTACATGTTGGACATGTATAGCTAACGCCAAATCTGGAACATGAAGGGTTATTCTCATTCATAATAAGTCTATATAATTCGTTTTAAGCTGATAAAAATAGAAAATGGTGAGTAAATACCCACCATTCTTTATTTAGTTTTGCAAAACTTTGTTGATTTACAAGGCTTTATCTATGTAACGCCAAATCTGATACATTACCGCGATTACGATGCTTTTTACCATTACTTTGTAAAATTTGCTTTTTTGTTATCTCTTTTGCAAATTCTTTGCAAAAATCGTCTGTAATGCAGAATATTTCTGTAATTTTGTCTGGGGTTAGCATAGCTGATAATTAGAGTTATTAGTTTGATTTTCAGCTACTAAGATAATACTTTTTATTCAGTTATGCAACCTTTTTTTCTCTTTTCTTATCCCGAACTCAGGTTATTAATATCCATTACCTTTACTCTAAGTACCATGTATTCTTTAAATCCAACTCCTTTTTGCTTATGATACTGAGTAACCGCATTAGATATAGCCTTTACAGCATAAAAATTGCTGTCTGGAATGTCATTTTGTGCAAGAAGATTTGCGTGAATCAGAAATGAAACTATAAACGTGCTAATAAGTATCTTCATACTTTGTTTTGGTGAGGAAATTTACTAGTGAATTAATAACAATAATTACGTATAAATCTATTTATATCAAGTATCTCAATTAATCCATACTTATGTTCTACATTTCCACTGTTTTGAAAATACAGAAAATCACTTCCATGATATTTGAAACAATATCCTAGAAAATTATACTTACTTTTAATTTTAAGATTATGTTTTATTCCATTTTGAATTATATGAAATTCAGCATTACTATAATCATAACCATTAATTAAATAAATAATCTTAGTATTTTTATTAAAGTCGTAATTTAAAGAGATTACATGTCTATTGTTTGAGTTATCATAATTATACTTTGTAATTAAATTTGATTTTATAGTATCACCTCTAATAGAAAAGAAGAAGTGATTAATATTTGATCTAAATTCTTTTTCACGTTCCCATGATTTATTAGTTGAATAAGATATGTTATATATTGTATCTGAGTTAATAAATAAAAAACTACTTTTTATATTCGTACAGCTAATTATCGTATTTTTACCAAATTGATGTGCAGTGTTCAAATACTTAAAATTTGTGCTATCTAATTTTATTTGTTTATCACTATTGAGATTAATTACTGAAGCACATTGAGTTGAATATAATTTCTGTTTCAATAGGTAAAGAGTGCTGTCTTGTTTAAAAATAGTGGAGCTAATACCGCTATCAAATAGTTTTAATGATTGAATGAAATTTTGAGAATAAGAGTAATCCAATTTTTCAGAACCAACCGACCGAACCCATAGCTTTTTTAGCTTTTCTAACGAAGCTGTTGAATTTCCTTCAACCAACACTTTCAATTTATCTAAATCTTTTAGGGAATATAATTCAGAGGAAACAACACCACTCCAAGATCCACCTGAAATTAAATATTTATCTTTTTGCTTTATAACAGCCTGTGGACAATCAGAAACCCTTAAACCCTTTGTACATTGTAAGTATTTATCATAAATAAATAAGTCGGAACCCCACTCACCAAAACCAGAAGGATAAAAAATGTAATGATCATCCTCATAAAGAATTTCAAAGAACTTTACTGGTAACTTTAGATTATACTTGGTCCAAACAGTGTCGGGATTCAGATAAAATACTTCTCCGAATTTTTCAGCAAATAAGGTATCCTGCCTGCAAATGATATTGGTATAAAAGTCTGTATTTATTTTTTTAGTAAAAACAAGATCAACTGCCATATTTTTAGGATTTATACAAATCATTCCCCCATATAAGCCCATCGAAATTATTTTATTCGAATAAACTACAGAATTTTTAAGTCGTTCAAAATTCAAATACCATTTAGCTGTACTATCTATTGTAATTACATCTGATATTTTAATCTCAACTTTCTTTACACTAAAACTGTTTTCAGAAATCTCTGCAAATAGTTTTTGTTGAACAGCAAAAAGTACAAATAAAAGCAAAAAGCATAATTTAATCGTTTTCATATTTTCATTAATTTAATATGCTGTATCTATTTTTGGATGTTTTAACCATTCGCTGGTTAATGCATAGTAAAAAGGATTTGAGGTACAAATCATTTGATTGCCTAAACCACTATTTGTATAAGTACCACCGGCGATTTTTGTAAAATCCGCTTCTGATTGAGCAAGACTGCTTGAAGTAATTACTGATACAGTAGTAGGACCTATAGAATATACAGGGACGCCATGTTTACTTGCAAATTCCCAATCTTTATAGCTATTACCATCATAATTATGTACGCCATCCCCTCCCATTCTAATATAATACGATTTTGGATGAGTGTGAATTTGTGCAACTAAATATTTTTCGTCAAATTTCACTCGATCGTCACCTACTTTAGTATTTTCATTAGGATTATTTGATGAATCATCTGTATTTCCAGTCCAATCCAACACATAATAATACTCATTCCCTTTATCGTCTTTTAAAACATATCCAACTATTTCTACATTCACTCCTGGATCATTTGATTTACTGTTCATATAATTAACCATATCTGATAAATTTGCAAATTTTTGATATTCATTATTTTTAGAAGTTTTGTAGGTAATGCCGTTCGAGCCAGGTTGCCCAGTGACATCATTCTGATTTGGATTCGGTTTTCCAAAAACACTCTCATCCAATTTTTTCCCTTCATTCCAGAAATACGGAGTACTCCAATTACTCCAAGCATTTTTAGAAATTTCAGTTGGATAAAAGACTGAGACAATCAATCTGGGAATAATACTAAGTATATCACAAGCAACACCAACGGCACCAAATATTAACCGAAAAAACCAAAAGGTGTTTCCGGTTGGGTCAGTGTATTTAAACGGATTACCCATGCAGTAACTATACCGATTGTAGTTTAGCCAATCTTTTGGTGCTTGTACATAGGGGTCAGGGCTCATAAACATACCCGTTGCCGGATCGTACACCCTGCCATTCATATTTATTATACCAAAAGCATCCAATTGTTCATGCCCTGTATACCCACGGTTGGTTATCCATTTAGTGCGGGTATCTTTCAGCGTCCAGTCATCTACATTCCGCCTTGCACCCCAGGGGTCATAAGCGTATTTTTCCACCACGTTACCACTGGCATCAGTCAGTGCTATCAATGAACCCTGAAAGTCGGAATACCCATACAATAAACTATCTACACCGTTATTTTGTATGAGAATCTTTTTATTCAAATAATGGTGAGCCGCCGCCCACCATTATTTCATTTTTGATCTTCAAAGAATTATCACTCAATCGCCACTTCTTAAACATTAGCAGAAATTTGTCTCATTACAATTTTCAATTAAAATGTCTTCTATTTCATTAACTAAATCAGGAATAAATGTTTGATCTGAAATAAATTCAAATCCTAATTTATTCGTCGACATTTTGTTTGATAAATATCCACTTACCTTTATTTGTCCATT
Source organism: Paludibacter sp. (assembly GCA_037134195.1). Taxonomy (GTDB): domain Bacteria; phylum Bacteroidota; class Bacteroidia; order Bacteroidales; family Paludibacteraceae; genus Paludibacter. The sequence goes on from JBAXMR010000018.1 coordinate 49,667, forward strand.
ATCTAACAAATTAAACATTAAACTGAATTGAGTTTCAATTGGACAAAATGAAATAGTTTTTATTTTGAAATCATACAGTCTTTTAAGACCTGACAACAAGTTTACAAAATCATATTTTTCTGCTTCAATTCTTGTACTTGCAGTAAAAATATCATCACTTATATTTATATCAAAATCAAATATCCTTATTTCTGTTTCTGAATATATGAAATTTGAAAGAGTAATAATTGTTTTGTTCTCTTTATTTTTTAAATTTATTGTTCTCATAATAAAGATTTAATATGGAGTAAAGCATCTGTGAAATATTATACCATTTTGATTTATACCTATTGAATATATGCCTGATTGGCTATTTATAGACCCTGGTGCTTCAAACCAAAAAGCTGCATCCTGAATCCTTTGAGAAAAAGCACCATTTTGAATAATTTGCTCATCAAAGGATGTTGGGAAATTATGATATAAATCCATCTGCTGATTTATTCGTGGATCATAACCATTTATACTTGGCCTTTCAATTGTTATACTTTGATTCTCAGGTAATTGATTAGGAATTTCTCTTGTAGTCGTTTGAACAGGTTTAGTGACATATCATTTTTTCATTTTCAGGTGTATGCCCTGTTCTTCGAGTTGCACTACAGTTTGAATAAATTATTGGTATAAATTCGTGATTCAAGTCACGTACTCTTTTCAAACTATAGTATTTATGAATGAAATTGTTCAATTCAAAAATTTTACCGTTAGGGAAATTGTACACATATATATTATTACCCTTAATAAACATAAATCCATTATAACTATTGTCCCCCCAACCGGCTAATACATGACAATACAATATAAGTTCAGGATTTTGCTTGTTTATGTTTCTGATAAGATGTTTTAGTTTCAACTTGACTATAGGACTACTAATTGTTTCATCAAATTTAACATCATAATATGTATGAAATCCACCAAAATAATTCGCGAAACCATAAACATTCATATTATTATCAACACACGCCATCATGAAAACACGGGAGCTGTCTATACAAATGTGATTGTAAATGTTATTCCCGTAATTAAAATTTTCTGTGCCTACAAATTGAATTGTCAAGATAGGAACTATATTATCTTTGTTTAGATTTATTTTCGTTGGAGGAATTAGTGTGGGAAATAAAAGACCTTGACTATGCAACGCATCCTCATCCATTATGTTCTTTTTGATTTTGTCAATATAGCAATCGATAGGAGCATTATGGTAGAATTTCTTTAGTTCATTAATAATACTTTGCGAATAGACAAGCTGATTAAAAAATACAGCTAGTAGTAATATATATATTATTTTCATGACTTTAATTTTTATTTGGATATATGAAAAATACTAAATATTTTCTCGTATATTTTTGTATTTGTAGAGTTAAAATTGTAGCTGCTTTGCCTGAATACAAGTGTATTTAATGATGGGTCACGTGTAAACACTTGTAAGCTTCGAACATTGTCTGCATGATCAGAGAATAAAACAGAAAATACGTCATGATTACTTGCTGAAGTCTTCATATAATCAGGATTAAACAAATTTGAATAATCTCTACCACACAATTTTTCGGAAGAGTTAAATGTGTCATGCATTAAATCTTCATATCTATTAGGACTTATTAATACGCCATTTTCATCTACATAGTTTGTGGTTGCTTTGAAATTTTCATAAGTACCTGAGACTCCCATTTCTTCATCTATTTCAGCAAAAGTAGTGGGAACACAATCGTTTGCATTTTGAGAACCGACATCTTTAATTCCAAAACCAATTTCATAATCAGGTTTATTTGTATTAATGAAAGACCATTGGTTTCTGTTGTATTTTATTTTATTTCCCCACCATGCATTTTGACCACTGGCTAAAGCTTTTTGACCACCAGCAATACCACCACCAATTGCTCCCAATGCTGCACCAATAGCAGCACCCTGCCAAAAATCGCCACCACTCATTGCACTTGATGCGCCGCCAATTGCTCCACCTGTTGCAGCACCGTATAATGCACCCCACACAATGCCCGCTGGTGCTAAACTTGCAGCTGCACCTCCAAGCAATCCAGTGAAAGCTCCTATAGCAGCGCCGTTAATGCCAGCGACTATACAATCCCTTAAACTGCCACCATTTAAAGCAGTACCCAACGCTCCGCTCACTAAACCACCAGCTCCACCGGCAAAAAAACCTGCAGCCGCTAATCCCATACCCCCAGTCAATACCCCAACGCCTACTGCAACAACAACAGTGGCAGCAACGGTAACAATTGTTTTCCAATTTTGTCCAATCCAGTTAAAGGCATCGCTAATCCAACTTTTCCCACTCGGATCAGTATATTTAAATGGATTATTCATGCAATATCCATAGCGGTTATAGTTCAACCAATCATCTGGTGCTTGTACATAGGGGTCAGGGCTCATAAACATCCCTATTGCAGGATCGTACACCCGTCCATTCATATTAATTATACCAAAAACATCAAGGTGTTCGTGTCCGGTATAGCCGCGGTTGGAAATCCATTTAGTGCGAGTATCTTTCTGAGTCCAGTCAGCAGCGTTACGCCTTGCTCCCCAGGGATCGTAGGCATATTTTTCCACTACACTTCCGTTAGCATCAGTGAGTGCAATTAAAGAACCCTGAAAGTCCGAATATGCATACAATAAACTGTCGCTACCGTTGTTTTGTATGAGCATGGCACCGCCGCTAAGATAGTGGATTTTGCGCACATTGCCAAGAGCATTTACCTCCTCTTCGTAACCACCTAGATAATAGCGGGTCAATAAAGTATCTGTTCCAACCGAATATTTCGAAACTCGTCGTTGGTCATCAACTCCATAAGTAAGTTTATATCCTTTATTGCCTTCCGATAAGGTTTTTATTTTCTTAAAGTCGGTATAGGTAATAATTAAATCGGCTGTAGGGAAACTGGTAGGTACTCCCGAGATAGTAGCCAATGCATGAGGTCCTATGGCACTACCATCGGCTCGCACACCTCCATAACTCATACTGAGATTACCTAAATCGCTTTTGGCAGTAATGTTGCTGGTGGTAGCATCAAAGGTCATGCTGTTTTGTTTTACCAACACGTTGTTTTGATACACATCCCAGTTGGTCAGGCGGTTCATTCCATCGTATCTGAACTTTTCTTTTTGTCCTGTAAGTTTATCCTCTCGCGAATACAAATTATTCAGTTTATCATCAACTGTATATCTATTAGTCGGATTATAAAACTCATAAAACATGTCAACCACTCCATCAGCTTTTATTTCTTTTGTCAAACCGTTATCATAAAAGTCGAATGTTGTCGTTTTGCCCCCTTTGCTAATATGGAGTAACTGCCCTTTTGCATTTTCGTCTATAGCTTTCCATATAGAGCGGTTGTATTGATCTTTTACTTCGCTGAGATTTCCATAACTATCATAGGTATTGTGCACATAGTAGCCCGAAGGATAGATTTCTTTTTTTACCCTTCCCAATATATCATATTCTTTCCCCGTGTTATATACCCGTGTGCCTATTTCTTCTTTTACATTGGTCACGCGGTCGAATCTATCATAAGTAAAGGTTTGTTTGTTTTTGCCTGTAATTTCAATGAGACTTATTCTATTAGTAGGGTCGTAAGTATACGACGTTGTTTCACCGTTTCGTACAATGGTTTGCAGCAATCCGTTGGTCGAATAGGTATTAATGGTAGATATTGAATCCTGATTCAAATGGATTTTATGTTTTTCGAGTACCAATTCTCCAAAACCATTGTATTGTGTGCGAACTGTTCCGGCATCGGGGTCAATCAGTTTGGTTCGTTTCCCTTGTCGGTCATATACCATCGTTAAGGCTTGTCCGCCTTCGGGAGTGGTTGTATGAGTCAGACCGGATGCATAGTAGGTATAAGTTACAGTCTTCCCATTTACCTTACTGGTAAGGGTTTGTCCGGCATCGTTCACCGTGGTTTCGGTTATACTTTCGGGGGTTGTAACTTTAGTTGTTTTACCATTATATTCGGTTGAACAAAGCCCCAAAGGTGTAGTGAGTGTTTGAGGCCGTCCATAATCATCGTACAAGTACGTTTTAGCCCATATTTTAGTGCCTGCATCAGCCTCAAAATAAGGTTCGGATACCCTGCACACCTTATTGTTGGGATAGTATTCGGTTGTTACCGATATTTTGTTGGCATTCAATCCATAACTATCCCGCTGAATCTCCCGCCCCAATGCATCATGCCATACTGTAACCGGTGCCGTTCCCGAAGTCTCGGTATAAGCGGAATACCGTGCACCTATGCTATTATTCGGATCGGCCCATTGTAATACCTGCGCTTTTCGGATACCATCCGGCATTCGGGTTTCGAGCACACTTCCAAATCCATTATAAGTATAAGTGGTCGTTCCAAAACGGTTGGTTTCGCTGTCGAGTTGCCCTTTTGTTTCATTCCAACTATAAATGGTAGTCTCGCCCAATACATTGGTCTTACTTGCCAGAAACCTGCCCGAAGGGGTATAAGTAAAATACGTGCTACGCGAAACACCATTGGCAGTGGCCGTAGCAAGAAGTACATGTCCGAAATAGTCAATATGTCCCAGATTATCATTGTTCTTATATTCGGTAGTTACACTGTTTACATCTCCCGGGTCAACAATATCTTTCGTCAAGTTTCCTTTTTCGTCATAGAAATAAAGTGTCCTACGGGTGAAAGTTTCGGCTCCGAGTGTATTTGTTTGCGTCAAACTATCCATCTTGTTTTTGCACCACGATCCTTTTTGAATATAATGCATTCGCTTAGTTTCCGATATACCTGTTGCTTTGGTAACGGTAATAGTTTGTGGATTTCCCGAATCATCAAAATCCGAGGTTACCGAGGTAGCACTCAATCCTGTCAGATTATCAGTTGTTGTCTGCGAGGATGTATATGGAAAAATCCGTTTTCCCTCCAATGAAATAACATCACTTGAATAAGTGGTGGTTGAAATTGGTTGGCTTCCCGATATTGTTGATCTCGAAACAATTTGCTGTGTAGGGTAAACATTGAAATAAGTACTATTATAACTAAACTGGGTAACCGATTTCTTATCCTGCGTTACATTATCCTGGGTAAGTTCTTCAAAACCCAACATACCCTTTCCTTTGGTATGTATTTTCAAGCCTTTGTAACCATAGTATGTTGTTTCGGACAAGCTATTTACACTGGATACTGCCTGACTTACCACCGGCATAGGAACACATAATTTTACTACCGGCGATGCAACTGTGGATGTTCCATTGCTATATATCGTATTGTCGGATAAAAATTTATAGACAATGGTATTTTTTATTCCCATCCCGTTGGTTATAGTCGATACTGACCGTTCAGTTTCAGTAGTGCTAAATGAAATAACAGAAAATGAATTTGCTGTTGTATTTACTATATCACTTTTCCCGTCACCGTTAATATCATAGTATGGCAGCGTTCTGTCGTTAAAGAAACCACTTGCACCTGTAATGGTATGAGTTGTTGAACTAAAACTTGAACCATTATAATAGTAGATATTTACATTATTTGAACCTACCGGGACTTCAATAATATCACCCTTTCCATCGCCATTCAAATCTTTAATACTATAAAAATCTATAGGATCAGTATCTAATGGGTGATTAGTCTTTGATCGGGTAAGTGGACAACTAACTGATTCAAAACCGGTGCCCGTTGACATCAGAATACTCCATTTAGGAGTACCTATACTCAAATACTGCAATACATCGGTTTTTCCATCCCCATTAAAATCTCCAAATTCTAACTCTGAATTTATTGATGGAGCCAATGAATGAGTAAATGAAATTTCAGAAAAAGAAATAGACCCTGTATTATATTCCATAAATTTACTTCCACTGCTTGATGGAAAGAAAATCTCGGGGAGTCCATTCCCATTTACATCGGTAGTTCTGCTTGTGGTTAAATCTCCAACTACCGAAGTAGTACATAATGCGGTTCTTGAAGCATTTGGATTCAAATCTATAGCATACATTTGAATAGTACCACTTTCGTAGGACTGTGAATTATTTATCTTGGCTAATAACTCCACATTGCCATCTCCGTTATAATCGCCCAATTCAAAACTAAATACTTGATAAGTTGTACCTGTAATGCTAAACGTTAGACCTTGCCGTATAAGTTGACCCCCAACATTGAGTAAAACATCCACATTGTTATAACTAATATGAGTATTATAATCTGTATATGTACGGATTTCAATAATATCACTCATTCCATCTCCATTTACATCAACAGGGTACAAATGATATTGACCCGAAAAAGGGGCAATTGGGTCATAATTAAATATTTCTTTTTGAGATGGTGTTGTTCCAAAGTTTTGTCCATTAACTGATTTATACATTTCCCAGCCAGTATACAAATAAGATCCATTATTGTCAAGTTTTGGTCTTATAAGATCAACAAATCCATCATTATCAATATCAACAAAAATCATTGTTTTGTCCATGCTGAAGTTGTCAAACGTTGCACCTATAGCAGTATTGTTGCTTGTAAATCCAAAAGTCGGAGTAGTGCTGGAATTTAATTTATTCCAGTCAATAATGGTTGGATTGTATCTTGTACCATCATTCCCTTTTTCATCTATCTGAGTCAATTTATTATAAAATCCATCGGCTATGCTGTAAGTAAAAGAATATTCACGTTGTGGAGTGCTTGAATTGGTTATGGTTTTTATAGATTGAAGTAAATGGGTTTGCTTCATTTTTTTTCCAACAAAATAATTCGTTTGACTGTCGGCTCGTTCCGAAGTATAAATAAAGTCAATTTCGTTGGCTCCTGTTGTAATCCCCGCTGCATCATTACAGGTATAGTTGATTTTATCTAACCAAAATTCTTCAAAATTTGAATCGTTTCCATAACTATAAGTCATATAGTTACCATTAGCATCGGTTACTTTAGCTAATAACCATGTAATAGCTACTGTACTTCCTTGGGCATGAATATATGAATCGGCAGATGAACCGAATTCCATAGTCATGCCTTCTTTGGTTTTTACTTCAAAACACACATAACCGTTTATTGATTTAAAGGTAATATCGCTGTATGTTTCAATTTCAGTACGGTATTTTGCACCATTGGTAAGATTTGTGCCTACATCTGACACTAAAATCAATCTTTGACCATCCAATGTAAGATTATCATCCGTAGTTAGTTGAGGCGAACTTATTTTACTGTCATTATACAGATTACATCCTGTTCGGCTGATGGACGACATCCCACTAATATTCCAACCCCAACCTGCAATTCCATTGCCACCCTGACTGCTGTAAACTACAGAAACATTAGGTTGCATCCCATTGATACCCGGTGGTACTTCAATTGGGATTGTATAAGTTGCTCCACCTGATGGACTTACACCAAACTGTCCCGGAATACTTCCTACTACTGCTCCCTGAGTAGGATCGGTAGTTATTGTTCCATTTGGCAAAGCATAGGTGTTGGCTGTTGGAGGAAATAACAGTCCTGCATCGATCTTGGCACTAAATTTATGATTTGCATCGGTTGCACTAAAATGAAAGCCACTCGTAGCAGTTGCTTTTAACTTTATGTAATCACGAGCAACATAGCTTTTCTGAGCATCTGTTTCCGGGGCTGACAGTTCATAATTTGGTGCTTGCGCCCACAGCTGAGTTGTCCATATACAGGCAAGAAGTACTGACAAAACAGCGTGTTTATAGTTTGTTGTCATGGTAGTTGTTTTACATGAAATGAATGATTTAGTAGTACATTAGTGAGAAATCGGTTTCTCACTAACAGTAGTCGGTATATAAAATAGAATGGGATGCCTGAAACTTGATTATTTTTGTTTCAAATGTTGAATTTCCGATTTTAGCAGTTGTATTTCTTCCTGCTGTTGAATGCTATAAAGCGTCAACTCTTCTACTTTTTGAAGTAATTTATTCTGCATCTCACCTATACTCAATCCATTTTTATCTACCTCTTTGGCTGAAGGCATCTCAGGCAGGTGATTGTTCTCTTTTACATATTGTTTTACCTGACTTAATGGCATAAGTTGATAGCTTTCATCAAATACATAGTCGGCAAGAGGTGCATTCAGGTCAACTAATACTTCTTTGGTATGTATAGTGCCTTTGACAGTTAGCAATACATTTGGTGTATTATCCACATCGGTTGTTCCTATACTTACTTTACCATCATTTGTTATTGATAAACGTGGAGTTCCGTTGGTAAAAAATTTCATACCACCCCATGCACTTTGCCATAAAGTAGGACCATTTGTTGTCCATGAATCCATCTTCCAAGTTAATGAATAATTACTTAGATTTTTATACACATTATACGATGGATGCGTATTGCTCAGTGTATCATTTAAAGCCATTCCGATTTTAGAATTTATTTGAATATTTCCTGCCACATCAAGTTTTGCTCCCGGGTTAGTTGTCCCGATACCAACATTACCTCCTGCACTAATTGTAAGCCTGTTTGCGGCATTAGTTATAAAGTTTATTCCTCCATAATCTCCACCAACTGTGTTATTTACGATATTTAAATCATTATAACTTCCATACCTGAATCCTGAACCTGTATAACCTGAATTAATTTCAAAATCAGAAGTGTTATGATATCCTAACCTAACAATGACACTGCCACCGTTTGCAGTCTCAGCCCTGTTAAATCTGGCAACAATTTCATTTGTATTTGTAGTTGCTGTTTTAAGAATATGCATATTCGATTGTGGGGTTGCTGTACCAATACCTACATAACCATTTCCATCAATCCGTACTTTCTCAGTCAACGGATCTGCACTTCGGGCTTTTGTCCAAAAGCTAAAGCTTCCACTATTGGTCCCATTAACCCTTGGCATACCAATTCGGGCTACTTCTACGGTTGATTGTTTTGCTGAAATACGTCCGATTTCCACATTTTCATCGGAACCCGTATTATAACTTCGCAACGATAATGTCCCCGGTGTTGTGTTTGAATCAAAAATTTCCAGTTTCTCACTTGGGTAAGTAATTCCAATACCAAATTTCCCCATCACACTGCTATAGGCAGTAGAAGAAGGAATAGAAAGAGCTGAGTTTACAGTAAGATTACCTGTAATTGTACCATTACCACCTATATTTAAATCGCTATTTGTAACTATTGAATTATCTGCAGAGTATTGTATTGTAAACACAGCATTTCCAATCGCCCAGGCATTAAAAACAACCTTTGCTTTACCTGTTTTGGCATTTGTACAAATAGTACCCGTGCTATAACCTGAAATACTTGAAATATTATTGTAAGTTATCCCATCTGTACTAAGTTCATAAATTGAAATCATTGGCGGACCGTAAACCACATCTGTCGTGTAAGTGAACCTGACAGCTTTTAGCTCATTGACATTTATAACCCATTCTGCATGGTTACTGTTATTATTAAAATATATTGTGCCTGCTTGTCCAAATGTGGGGTTTGATAAAATTGTGAATAACACAATTGATATACTAAGTTGTAGAATACGTTTCATATTGATTATTTTTTTGAGTTTGCACTTTTATTCATTTCATCTAATTTCTCATTTAATTTTAGATCTTTCTGTTTTTTTTGGTCAGCTGTCAATACACTATCTACAACAGTTTGATACTTTTCATCGGCGGTCTTCATTAATAGATAAGATTCGTTATTATTCAGAGTTCTTGCTTTGAGTAGATTTTTTGCGTACTCATTTGCACTTTTTTTGAGAATTTCTTTTTGTTTGCCGGTTAAATTTACATCGTTATGAAGATAATCAATCATCGGATTAGCAATACTATCAGTGCTTAAAGTATTTGGATTACCTGCAAATAATAAATTAATGCTGACTGAAATGGCTATTGCAGCCATAATAAGTTTTGGTTTTTTCATTTGAATAAATATTAAAGTGTTTGTTTATTTGAACTGGTTGTTTGTCGGGTTGTTTATTTAATTTGTTTCAGGATTACTTTTGTTATGTTACAGGCAAGTTGATATAGTTTATATGCACTATCAACTATCAACTGTAAACTATTCACTATCTTCACTGTTTCACTATTTTGAATTCCGTTAGCTTTTCTCCTGCTTTTACACGCAATACATACCATCCGGGAGGATAACTTACCATTTCTACAGGAGTTTTACCCTGAGTGGCTTTTGTGCTTTGCAACTGCACTCCTTGTGCACTGAATAAAGTAATGCTGATTTCATCCCCGCCTGCTGAGGCAGGTTTAGTGTCACCACCACTAATATCTACTGCTAATGCTCCTTTGGTGGGATTTGGATGGATGGTAATAGTTCTATCCCCTAGTTTTTCTTCTATCGGAGCAGGAATGGAATCTAACTGTTTTTTGACGTGTGAGGGTGTTGGAGTGAGATTCACTACTTTTCGGGATATGCGGTTTCCGGCATAATCGTAGGCATAACTTACAATGTTCTGAGCTGTTCCCACAAGGGAGATAATTCCGAAAAACAGAATTATCAAATAAGGCTGAATTAGTTTGTAAAAATGAGTCATGTGAGTGTTATTTTAAAAATTATTTGTTTGTCATTATTTAGCATTTGCCCCCCTCTCAATCTTAGTTGTCATGAAATTTACCATGCTGCTTATTACAAAGAGAGTATTTCTAAATATCTTTAATTCTACTTTACCAAATTAAAGATTAAACCACAATAGACACAATAGTTTCATACTTTTGGCAATAAAAGTGAGAAATATCACTTAAAATACCTTCAGGTATTTATCTATTGTGTTCTAAAATTTGTTTTTTACTTTGTTTTCTATTGTGTCTATTGTGGTTTAAAATTGACCAAATTCTATTTTAGTAAAGTAGAATTACATAATTTCTTAAATTATTAATTGAAAATTGATATATAATTCACATTTTACTTATCTGTTTTTAAATCTATACTGTTGCACGATTACACAGTGTAGTACATGTATAAAATAGCTACTATTTAGATGGGTTTCACGATTTCTAATCGTGCTTGTTTATAAGTATCAATAAACCGCGATTGAAAAATCGCGAAACCCTCTTAGATTTGCATCGTCTGTTAACTATCAACTGATAACTGTCAACTAATAACAGATTTAAATCACCACCTGCATTAGCGGTGAATTATAAGCCGAGATACCATTGGTGGTAACCACAGCTGAGCGGAACCAGTAAGTGGTTTTTGGTACAAGTCCGGTGAGTTCTACAGTTACCTTAGATGTTATCTGCGCGGTAATCCAGTCAGTTTCGTTTGCAGGAGGGTTATCACCCTGAAAAAGTTGCCATACATAGGATTTAGCGCCATCCACTGCCTGACGGCGAAGCACTACCGAACCCGATTTGTCGCCCAGATCCACGCTAAAGTCGGGTCGGTTAGCAGGTGAAGGCTGTTTAGCCAGATTAAATCCGGCACTCACAATAATAGCACCATCGCCATCTGCTATTTTATCGACATAACGGGCTGTTTTACGAATGGTTTCGTTCCAGTCATCGGCAGCCTGCGACAATAAAATGGTTTCTTGTTTTCCACCACTAAGCGAAGCCACGTAGCGTGTTTCGAGTGTGTCGGTTTTTGTTTTGATAACTTCAACGGGTATTTCCGGTTGGTCAAAATTGGAATTACCTGTCATCATTTTTTCTACATTACGCCCAAACTCAATTTTATGAGCATACGGAATTTTTACAAAGTCTAATACAATTCGATCTTTTTTCATCTTTAATCATTTTTTTTATTAATTAATAATTTATTGAATCTCTGTGAATTACGCAGAGTTTTTTTAGTTTATAACCGGATTTCTGTTGGAATCCGTTGACTTCCTGTTGGATTTCGTTGACTTCCTGTTGGAATTCGTTGACTTCCTGTTGGAATTCGTTGACTTCCTG
>JBAXMR010000019.1:0-59529 GCA_037134195.1 Paludibacter sp.
AAACTATAAAAACCTTATGCAAGCGGGGTGATAGAGCTTGCGAAAGTTGAGTTATCTAATACATAAACGTTTGAAGCAAACTTAGCCCAATAATCTAAAGCGAAAGGAACTAATTTACTTTCATTATAACAAAGAACATAGACATCTACTTTCATATATTTTGAATTTATCTTTTATTTTAGTATATATTGATTTTGTTAGTTAAATATAGCTAATAAAATATATCGTAGTCTGCGTAAATAGTCAATAAATATATTGGACCTTAATTTTTTTATAATTCATTGCTTAAGCAGTACAAATATAGGTATTTTCTTAGGTTAATTGATATAGTCCTTATATCGATTCCGGCAAAATGACTGTAAAAGTAGTGCCTTTATCGGGTTCTGTTCTGAACGAAATGCTTCCTCCTGTAAGTTCAATAATATTTTTTGTTATTGCCAACCCAAGACCCATTCCTGTTGATTTGGTTGTAAAATTGGGGGTAAATAGTTTATCGCGCAATGCGTTGTCGATTCCTATTCCATTGTCACTAAATTCTATAATTATTTGGTTTTCAGTATGTTTAATTGAAACTTTAATTACTCCAACCCGATTCTCAGGAATTGATTGAATTGCATTTTTTAATAAATTATTGAAAACTTGCACCATCTGTTCAGGATCTGCATAAACGAAAACCGAATGTTCAACACCTAAATAATCGAGTTTTACATGTTCATTATTGTTAGCAAAAAGCTGAGCTACTGAATATAGTCGTGCTGCAATATCTAATCTTACAAAATTAGCTTCGGGCATCCGTGCAAAATTAGAGAAAGTGCCGGCAATTCGCGACAAATTATCAATTTGTTCAATCAACATCGCTGTTGATTTTTTGAAATAAATATCGAAATTTTTATCGTCCATATCTTTAGTTCGCTGTAACTGTTGAATGGTGAGTTTCATAGGAGTCAGCGGATTATTTATCTCATGCGCCACTTGACGTGCCATCGATTTCCAAGCCGATTCACGTTCTGATTGGGCAAGTAATCCGGCGCTGTGTTCCAGTTCGTCCACGGTTCGGTTATATTGAATTACAAGTTGACCAATTTCGTCGTTTAATGTATAATCAATTTTTTCATTTCGTCGACCTAAACGCATTTCTTTCAGTTTAGTTTCAAGCACATTGAGCGGTGCAGCAAGTTGTTTTCCGATAAATAAACTTAGTAAAATGGCCAATATAATAATAATGAGATAGATATGAATGATAACAGCCAGAAAACTTTCAATTTCAGCCTTTATTTCGTCCTGACTGAAAAACTGTGGAATAGAAATAAATCCGAGTTGCAGATAATCGCCATTAACAAAATCGGTGTATCCACTCAGATAAGTCAGTTTGCCGATATGTTCATATTGGTTCAGGTTCGAATTTGCATTTAAAAATGGCGTTGGAGAAATTCGAATACTAATCAGTTTTTTGTTGAAAATAATGGGTTGTGAGCTGCCAACAAGTTCTCCGTGATTATCATATACGTGAATATCAGTGTGATAGATGTACGACAAATCCTGTAAATCAAAATTCAGAACCTGTGAATTTTGATTATTCAAATCCTGATTCCAATAATATAAATCCTGCAGTGCTTTCTGAATATAGCTTTTTTTGCTCTCCAAATTTGCAATTTGCTGTTCACGATATTTATCTTCTATAAAATTGACCGAAACGAAAAATATACCTATAAAACTGATTATCAGCAAAACAATAAATGCAACCTGAAATTTGGTAGTAAGACCAACTTTGTATTTCCATTTTCGATGACGAAGTTGGTAAATCCATATAATCAGTGTACTTACTGCAAAAAATGCCAGAAATACATACGCAAAATAAAGTAAATAACTGGAATGACTATGAATCTCCTGTTCAGCTATAATCAGGTAACTGGTCGAATTTGGCTTATAAATAAAATTCATCCTGTTTTTATAAACAGTTTGGAAAAACTCTGATTTTTTTTGAGGAATCCATCCGGCTTCATTCGGAAATTCCACTTTCCCCGAAGCATATACCAGTCGGTTTCGTTCATATTTGGCAATAGAAATATTGAGTTGACTCTGAATATTGGCCGTAGCTGTAATCAGCAAATTTGGAAAACTATAGCTTTTGAAATTTCGGCGAGGATAAAACTCCATAAAGAAATACAAAGAATCTTTTTCTTTTTCTGTTGCTTGAAAGTAACCAATATAGGTCAAATTATTCTCGTTGGATGGAACATTGTAGAAATGAGTTTTTTTTATTCTGCTGCCTGAGTTTGCAATAAAATTCATGTATTCTTTATAAACTGTTGAATGTGAACTCAGAACATTCAAGCGCATATCATATTTGTTCCAAAAACCACGCAGGTAGGTTTTATTCAGGTAATCATTGGTAGCCTGAACCGAGTCTTTACGAGTAAGAACTTTTGCAATTTTTTTATCACGGGCAATTTTTAAATCAAGCTCCTCGAGCAAAAAATCAGCCATTTGGTCGTTTTCAGAACTACCGTTAATGTAAGAATTTTGTGCGAGAACACGGTATTTGTCCATTTTCTTTTTGCTATTGATAACCAGTGAATTGAAAGTGATGAATCCACTGAAAACAAGCAACCATAATGCCATAAAAGTGAAAATATTTTTATTTTTAAGTAAGAAATATATATAAAATACAGACCATAAAATCAGGTATGAAATTGTGAGGCGCAGCGCATCTTCACGTGAAAGTATGAAGCTGAAAATATAGAGTAAAACACCGCAAACCAAATCAATTCCAATGGATTGAAATAAATTTCTCCGGTTTGGAAAATGAGTTTTGAAAAACAATAAAACAAGCCCAATTCCCCAAATTAGCAGTAAGAAATGTACCCATAGAGAAATTAATGAAAAATCGTGAAAATGCAGAATACTAAGCTGAATACTGGAATGAAAAATCAAACCTCTAAGAATATAATAAACTGATATAAAATAGATTATACTTACTAGTTGTCTACCTGTTTGTCGAATAAAAGTACCTGAAAATCTTGTCTTTGTATGAAAAAAATACAGATATACCGTCGATATAAAATATCCGGTAAGAACAGAAAGGTGGCTGAACGAATTTAAAAATGGATTGGAAGCATACTGAAAAGGTGTAAAAAGTGTATTGAAAAAAAATACTTGCGGAAATCCAAAATAAAGTAGCAGTCCAATGATTGCAGCAACTCCAAATGTTATTCTCTTAAACTGCTTATTATCAATGGTTAGATTACCCGAAATTAGGGGAATACTACAATATAGTATAAAAAATAAAATGAAAAATACTGAATATCCAATAAATCCTGCAATTGCCCAGGCTTCATTGTAAACGGGCTTTTTTGGCTCAGCTAACGAAAATAGATAAGTTTGATTTTGGTCGGTTAATGCAAATTGGTCAGTAGGATTACCGTTTACAATCTGAATCTGCTTATCGCAATTGAACCCTTTAGTAAATGAATTTACAAGTTCCTCATTTTCATAAGGATAACTATTTTTTATTTTTATGACTGATAAAATTCGATAATTATCAAAACGGGTTGTCCAAATTAATACAAATGCATTCGGTAATTGAACGGGTTGCCAGAGTGACTGAGGATTAAGTAATGATGGATTGATTTCCATGCTATTATCCGACCAAAAAACCAGTTTGTTTTTGTTGAATACAAAATAATAGGTATCATTATCTTCAAACGGATAACTGCTCAGTGAATCAACTGATGAATGAATTATTATGTTCTTTAATTCTTCTGCTGTACTTTCTGCAACATCTTCCTGTTTGTTTATTATTTTAGTTAGGTGGTTTTTGTGAATAGCAAATCTCGGTGACAAGTCATAAATCAGACCACATAACAGACCGAACACCAATGAAATAAAAAGACCAGCCAGCAGGATTTTAAATCTTGCGGGATAACTTTTTGTTTTTGATAACCAGTTTGCTATCATTGTTTTATGTTTTTAAATTCGAAAAAAGAATTATTCATGATGATAAGGTTCACCTTTCAAAATTGTCATAGCCCGATAAACCTGTTCCACAAAAATTAGTCGAATCATCTGATGTGAAAATGTCATCGAAGATAGTGAAATCTTTCCGTTTGCACGCTTGTAAACGCGTTCTGAAAATCCATATGGTCCTCCAACTACAAAAACCATGCGCTTTACCGACGAAAGCATTTTTTTGGATAGAAATTCTGAAAAGCCAACCGAAGTGAACTGTTTTCCTTTTTCGTCGAGGAGAATAATTTCATCGTTTGTATCAAATTGCTTCAATAACATATCAGCTTCTTTTTCAAGTTGTTCACCAACTGAAAGATTCTTTGTGTTTTTTAGTTCAGGTACAGTTATTGTTTCGAAAGGAATATAAAATTTCAATCGGTTTTGGTAATCTTCCTGAAGTTTAATCAGGTTATAATCAGTCGTTTTGCCTACAGTTAGTAGAATTATTTTCATTTAATTTTCCTTTTATGACTCTTTGGCTTGTTATTTGTTGGGATTAAAAATAGAACAAATAATTGGTTCAATCTGATAATTTAATGTATTTTTGCATCAGGTTTTATCATCAATCAGCTTGGGAAATCAATTTCCTGCAATAACTATACTAAAATGAAACGAGCATAATCAGAAAATTCAGCAAATGTCTGAAAACCTGACATGCGAGTTCCATACGACCTTTAAAAAAACAATTATTATCGTATGAAAGCCTTCAAATTTTATTTGCTTTGTCTGAGCCTTTTCACAGTAGTTTCGTTTGCCGAAGCTCAATCTTCCGAAGTATCCTCAGAAATTATTTCGGCTCTTAACGAAGGCGATGCAAGTCAACTTTCAGCTTATTTAAATGCTAATGTTGAGTTGGTTATCGACAATAAAAATGACGTTTTTAGCAAGCAACAAGCTTCGGGAATTATTGCCGATTTTTTTCGCAAAAATCGTGTTTCAAGTTTTCAGTTGCTCCACAAAGGTAATAAAGATTTAGCAAGTTTCGCCATTGGAATGCTAAAAACTTCGAATGGAAACTACCGTGTTTACGTGCTAACGCGCAAAAATGAAATTCAACAACTCAGAATTGAACCCTCTAATGACTAACGATTTCGAACAACTTGTTTCATTGTGGTTTGCCGAAGATATTGGCGATGGAGACCACACAACCCTTTCATGCATTCCTTCCACGGCTGTTGGAAAATCTCAGTTGTTAATCAAAGAAAATGGCGTTTTGGCCGGTGTCGAAGTTGCCCGAAAGATTTTTCAGGCTTTTGATCCAGAACTTAAAATGACAGTATTTATCAATGATGGAACTGAAGTTAAAGTAAGCGATGTGGCTTTTATCATAGAAGGAAAAATTCAATCGCTGCTCCAAACAGAACGTTTGATGCTCAATATTATGCAGCGAATGAGCGGTGTAGCTACACGCACCCGTGAGTATGTAAAAGCATTAGAAGGTACAAAAACACGTGTGCTCGATACCCGAAAAACCACTCCAGGACTGCGTTTACTGGAAAAAGAAGCCGTGAAAATCGGTGGTGGCGTAAATCATCGAATTGGTTTGTACGACATGATTTTGCTGAAAGATAATCATGTGGATTTTGCCGGAGGAATTGCTCAGGCTATTCAACGAACCAAAGCTTATCTGAAAGATAAAGGAAAAGATTTGAAGATAGAAATTGAAGTTCGTAATTTTAATGAGTTGGCTCAGGTAATGGCCGAAGGTGGTGTTGACCGCATTATGCTCGACAATTTTACACCCGAAAATACCCGAAAAGCAGTGGAAATAATTGCCGGAAAGTACGAAACCGAATCTTCAGGCGGAATTACATTCAGTACTTTGAAAGATTATGCTGAATGTGGTGTGGATTATATTTCGGTTGGCGCTTTGACACACTCCGTTAAGAGTCTGGATATGAGTTTTAAAGCGGTTTAGAATATATTTTATTTATTGACGGGGTGACTTCAAGTCACCCCGTCAATGTTTACAGACCTTTGAGTTTTACAAAAACTTTTTCGTAGGTCGGAGTTGAAATTCCATGTTTTATGCCGAGTTTTATGACAATTCCGGTCAATGTGTCAACTTCCGTGTTTTTTCCAGCCAGAAAATCACGATGCATGGATGTGGTAGTTCCCACAGGCAGTTTTTCAAACTGATGAATTAGCTTGTCAATTTCAGAATTATCAATAGCAATTCCTTCAGCATTAGCTACTTTGATAAGTTCGGTAGAAATATCCACCAACGTTTGTCGTTGTACCATATCTGTCAATATTTCACCATAACTTACATTAAAATAGGAAGTTAATGAGGCACTGGTGGAAATGAAAAAGAATTTTTTCCAGATTTCAGTAAGAATATCTTCATAAAAACGAGCCTCGATTCCTGCATCTGTCAGGAGTTTTTCAAAAGCAAGTAACCGTTCATTGGTTTGATTTTGATAACCAAAAACCATCCGGTGTATATTACCTGCATTTTCAACTACACCCGGTTCTTTGATTTTTGCCACAATATAACAGCACCCATCCCAAACTTCGGTTTCGGGCAATAAATTTCTGATTCGTTCAGAGTTGTCAATTCCGTTCAACAGTGGTATAATTACTGTATTTGCAGCAATTATTGGTTTTATCTGTTCTGCAGTACTTTCTAAATCATAACTTTTTGGAGTCATAATAATATAGTCGGCTATTCCAATTTCCGCAATATTATCAGTTGCCAGAGTTGGAAAAATTTGGAAAGTTTCATTTTCTGTAATCAGCTGCAAACCATTAGCCTGAACTTTTCTTAAATGCTCACCGCGCGCCACAAAATATATTTCTACATCCGGATTTTTGCTATAATATTTTGCCAATAATCCTCCAAAATACCCGCCTACACCGCCAAGTCCTACAATTACTATTTTAGTTTTCATACGTTCATTTATATTTTTTAGTTAGTTGTCGTATGGAACTCGTAATGAACATTTTTTTTTGTTTAAACGCCTGTATTAATGCTCGTTTCATGCGTTCATTTTTATTTTTTAATTAGTTGTCGCATGGAACTCGCAATGAACATAGTCTTTGGTTTAAACATCTGTTTTAATGCTCGTTTCATATAACTTAAAAATCTACCTCCTTTGTGGTGGTTGTTTAATAAAACAATGCCCCGAAATATTTTGTTTCAGGGCATTATATTTTAACGACAAACGACTGTTTTTTTACTCAATCAACAACACAATTGAACATAGTTATTCTTTTGGTTTCTCTTCTTTACAACAACAACCATCCTGACAACAATTTTTAGTAGCAATAAAAATAGCAATAGCCAATAATAAAAAACTACTTCCAGCTTCAAAATTACTGATGTTGTGTAAAGTGTGAAAAGGATTCATACCAAATACCTGAAAAATACTTCCCATAATAATCAGGATAGTTCCAATTGCTGCCGAAGTCCAGCCAACGACTTTTAAGATTTTCATAATGATTGATGATTTAATTGTTTAACAAAAATATAAGGGATTTTTTATGTTTAAATTTTTAATAATCATCTGTAATTCGCCGTGCAAATATAATAAAATCTTTCGTATAAAGTATTTTTTATGATATAAAG
Source organism: Paludibacter sp. (assembly GCA_037134195.1). Lineage (GTDB taxonomy): Bacteria > Bacteroidota > Bacteroidia > Bacteroidales > Paludibacteraceae > Paludibacter. Next base: position 7,577 of record JBAXMR010000019.1, read on the forward strand.
CGCAAATTAAATGTGAATTATAATTAAAAATACATCTTTGGTTTTTAACTTCATAAACAATTTGCATAATAATGTGTTTAAATTGACAATAATGCTAATTCATTGAAATTATTAATGTTATTAATAAGTACAGTTTGGAATCAATAAAAAACAAAAGAATATTTCTGTTATTTTTTACTTTCTTGTTTCTTCATTCAGTTGCGATATATGCGGAAACGACACATAAAAGGCTATTTTACAGAACCTTCGTAAACAGAGAAATGCACAAATGGGGAGAAATTATTCATTCTGTTGAAACAAATATTCCTCCTAAAACAATCGAACAGAAACTGGAATTACTGAATTATTATTATGGCTATGTAGGTTATTTAATGAATAAAAAGAAGTATGAAACTGCAGAAATTTCTATTGAAAAGGGGGAAGATTTAATAGATAATGTAATTAAACTTTCTCCACATAATTCAACTGCATTATCATATAAAGGTGCGTTTATGGGTTTCAAAATGGGCTTAAATAAAGTTAAAGCTGTATATTTTGCTCCAAAATGTATGATTGAAATAAATAAAGCATACAAGGCTGATCATGAAAATACCCAGATAATAATTAATAAGGCTAATCTGCTTTTTTATTCACCAACAGCTTTAGGTGGAGATAAAGATGAAGCTCTTAATTTGTATCATAAAGCTTTGGTATTAATGGAGAAAAACAAAGAAACTGAGCAGAACTGGAACTATTTAAACTTGCTAACTACCATAGCGATAGGTTTTGATAAGACCGGAAAATTTCATGAATCAAAGAAAATGTATGAGAGAATTCTAAAATTTGAACCAGATTATAAATGGGTAAGAGATGATTTATATCCAAATTTATTGAAAAGGATGTAAGTGAAAATTCAGATTGAATCTGCCAGTTTCAATAATTCGTTTGACGTCTTCAGATTTCTAGTTGTTGCACAGAGTTTTAGCTTTCTTTCGAAAAAACTATTACTTAACTTTGTATTTCCATACCCACTCGGACAATACAGATAAACCACTTTATTGACAATACAATATTCATCGGGAAAATAAATTATGTCAGAAATCTTCTCAATAAAGTTCTTATTTGGTAAGTCCGACAAAAAAGTGAGATGTATAAAATCAGGATTTTTTGAAGAATCATTCAGAAATATATTGTTTTTAAGTGCATTTCGCCACTCATCCCGTTCAAGTACCAATACAGAGATTTCACAATCAAAAGTTTTCAGAATCTCAGCCGAAATTGATTTGCCCAGTGATTTAGTATCAGTTTCTTCGGTTCTGAAAATCACATTCCCACTTTGAATATAGCTCTGAACGTCAGAAAAACCAAGTCTACAGTACATTTCACGTAATGCTTCCATTTTGATTGCATTTTGCCCACCCACGTTAATGCCGCGAAGAATAGAAATATAGGTTTTCATTTCTTGACAGATTCTTTTACCTGTTTTAGAATGTCGTTCATCAAATCAATCTGAACTTTATGAATTTCCAGCACTTCTGTTTGCTGATTCATAATGAGATGATCCATTTTTTCGTGCAACATCCGTATTTCCATTTCCGATTTCAGATTCACCATATAGTCTTTTTTTGCACGATCGCGGTCTTTTTCTTCCTGACGGTTTTGACTCATCATGATAACAGGTGCTTGAATAGCTGCAATTGTAGAAAGTATCAGGTTTAGCAGGATAAATGGATAGGGGTCGAATGCCTTATTTGCTAACCAAAAGATATTTATACAAATCCAGATAGCCAAAAACAAACCAAATGAAATTATAAAAGTCCAGCTTCCGCCAAAGCTTGCCACTTTATCGGCAACGCGTTGACCAAGAGTAAATTCTACTTTTTCTTCAACCACTTTATCAGAAATTATAGATTTATCTTTTAATGATTCAAGTACTATACTTTCCGATTTAGAGAGTTCTCCAACCTGCTTTCGGAGGTAAATTTCAATGTATTTTTCTCTGTATTGATTCAATTCATTGATAGAGAGATACATGTCCGGTTTGAAATGTGGATTTTCTTGTTGAATTAACCCCAAAACTGAGGCTCTGATTATTTTTCCCGATACTTTTTCAGAAACCGGAAATTCAATATTCGATAAATCGCTGACAAATGTCTCCATACTAATTGAAATTTAATGTTAAATATACAAGGCTGGCACAAAAGTAGAAAAGAAAATTGAAAAACGGAATTTTTTCTAACACAAACTTGCTTTTTGCCTAAAAATGTGAGGTTTATTCGGGATTTTTTACGACCTTTGCACCCCAAATATATTTACTGTAAAATAACAGAATGAAAACGAATAATGAAAAATGGCACGGAAGTCAAAAACCCGCTGCCGGCCGTGATGGTAAACCTTTTGAGAAACGCGATGTGAAATCGATATTGAAAGGCTCACGTGGAGCCGCAAAATTTGGAAATGATAAACCGGGACGGGAAGATAACCGTTCGAAACAAGGAGATGATTTTAAGAGAAATGATTCCAATAAAGCTGCAACTAGTGAGAAACGATCATTTCAACTGAAAAACGACAAACCCGCTTTTGGTGAACGTAAATCGTTCGAAAGCCGAGATGGAAAACCTTCTTTTTCTCCTAAAAAACCATGGGAAAATCGAGACACTAAACCTGCTTATGGAGAGCGTAAGCCTTGGGAAAATCGGGATAGCAAACCAGCTTATGGTGAACGCAAACCATGGGAAAACCGAGAGAATAAACCTGCTTATGGTGACCGTAAACCTTACGAAAGTCGTGAAGGTGGAAGGCCATCGTTTGGTGGACCAAAGAAACCATGGGAAAACCGTGACAGCAAACCAAAACCATGGGAAGACCGTACCGACAGCAACGGCGAAAAAGTATATGGCAGAAGCTATAATAATTCTAATGACGACGAACATCGTACTGGCAAATTAAGTTTCAAAAAACCGGGCGAAGGACAAAAATCTGAATTTATTGAGACCCGCTACGATAATAGAAAAGATGGTGTTACTTTCCGCAAACGCGACGAGAAATACGATCCTAATTCAAAATACAGTCAGAAAAAACAACTTGAATTTAAAAAACAGGAAGTTGACCTGACAAAACCTGTTCGTCTGAATAAGTTTTTGGCTAATGCAGGTATTTGTTCCCGTCGTGAAGCAGATGAATATATACAAGCAGGAGTAATATCGGTGAATGGTGAAATTGTAACCGAAATGGGTGTGAAAGTACTACTTACCGACAAAATTATGTTTCACGACCAACCAGTACGCTCAGAACGCAAAGTTTACCTATTGCTTAACAAGCCAAAAGATTGTGTGACCACTTCGGAAGATACACACGATCGGTTGACAGTTCTTGACCTTGTGAAGAATGCTTGCAGTGAACGTATTTATCCCGTTGGTCGATTAGACAGAAATACTACTGGTGTATTGTTGTTGACTAATGATGGTGATTTAGCCTCTAAGTTAACTCATCCAAAGTACGACAAAAAGAAAATATACCACGTGACACTCGATAAACCACTTGAAAAAGCTGATTTTGAGACTATAATAGCAGGAGTAACTCTTGATGAGGAAACTATTGCTGCTGATGCACTTGAATTTGTTAAGGAAGGTGATTTAAAACAGGTTGGAATTGAAATTCACTCCGGTCAAAATCGTGTCGTTCGTAGAATCTTCGAAAAGTTAGGCTACAAAATTATTCGTCTCGATCGGGTTTACTTTGCCGGATTGACCAAGAAACAATTACCACGTGGAAAATATCGTTTCCTTAATGAGCGTGAAATAAACATGCTTAAAATGGGAGCACACCAATAACTGAAAATTAATAATTTCTGAAAAATCCGTAGCATCAACTTTTGTAACGGATTTTTGTTTTTTAATGGAAATAATCATTTTAGCTCCACTATGAAAAAAGTCATTATTGCAGGAGGGACGGGATTTATAGGAAGTTATCTGACTACCCGTTTCATGGAAAATGGATACGATGTGATGGTTGTCTCAAGGTTTCCAGAACATATTCAATGGAATGTGAATGAGCTTGCAAGGACTTTTGAAAAAGCCGATTTGGTAATTAATCTGGCAGGCAAATCTATTAACTGCCGTCATACTGCCAAAAATAGTAAAGCAATCATAAATTCACGGATTGACACTACTAAAATAATTGGTAAAGCCATTCAAAACTGTAAATTTCCTCCTCAACTATGGATTAATGCCAGCGCAACAGGTATTTATCAGCCATCTGTACTGATTCCTATGACTGAGGATTCGCCTGCTGGTGATGATTTTCTGGCTGAAGTAGTAAAAAAGTGGGAACAGGCTTTCTTTGATTTCAATTTGCCTCACACCCGACAAATAGCTTTACGTACATCGGTTGTATTAGGGAAAGATGGTGGTGCATTAAGCCCGTTGATTATGCTTACCCGTTTTGGATTAGGTGGAAAACAAGCCACGGGAAATCAAATGATGAGTTGGATTCACGTGGAAGATTATTTCCGGATTGTTCAGTTTGTGATGGAAAATCAAAAAATTGAAGGAGTGTTGAATTGTACTTCACCTGAGCCACTCTCAAATAAGCTTTTTATGAATACTTTACGTAAAACCCTTCAGATGCCCATTGGACTTCCTGCTCCGAAAGTGGCTATTCAACTGGGTTCTATTATCATTGGAACAGAACCTGAGTTGATTCTTAATAGTTCTTACGTTCTTCCTGAGCGGCTGACAAAAGCGGGATTTACTTTTACTTTTCCTGATTTAAGTTCTACCTTGATTGATTTATTGATTTAAAATCAATTTTTCATCAAAATTGAGGTCTGCCAAATCCACCACCATCACCGCTTCTGTCATGATGCTGATGATCACCTCCTCCAGGTCCAAAACGGTCAAAGTTGGGTCGATCACTTTGTCTTTTATTTCCTTTGAAATCATTAATTTTATAGGAGAAGCTCAACATACAGTATGAAGTTATGGTATTGAAACGACTGTATTGAATGTAATTGTCGCCGATGCTTTGACGAACATTGAGCTGCTGGTGTAAAATATCAAACACTTTAAGTGCAAGCACACCTTTATTATTGAAAAAAGATTTGTCGATGCTGGCATTCCAGATTAACTGATTCTTATCGAACCCTGCATAACCCTGCATGGTTGAGTAATTAATATCGCTTGCAATGTTTGTACTGTAAGGCAGGTGAACCACGAAGTTGCCTGAAATAGTCCAATCGTAAGTTTGTTGTGTAAGATTGCTTAGTGTATTGTTAGTATTTGAATAACGGAAACTTCCACGGGTTCCCAATTCCAGAACATCGGTAGTAAATGTTAGCGAAATACCCTCAGATACACTGTACTGACGGGTATCACTCAAATCGCCTAAAGCCATGTTATCAACTGAAACAGAATCAAGTCCTTTTTTAGAATAACCAATCCGGCGATTTAATGACAGGGATGTATTGGTATTGAAATGCAGACGTTTCTGAATTAGCGGTGTATTAAACATGATATTAGTAAAAATGCTGTAAGGCTGATCCGTGGCATTCAGAGTTTGACTATATTGCTTACCGGTTTTATCATAAATGCTGTTGGTTACAAGGGCGTCTTTGGTTGTCTGAGCATTTAGCATAACATTGAAGGATGAAAAAGTAGAATCGTTGAAGGCAGAATAAAATAAACGCAGATTGTGATTGAATTCCGGATTCAGATTTGGATTTCCAACAACTTCATTCATCAGGTTCGAATTGTTTCTGACAGGTTGCATTTGACTGATTGAAGGTTGATTGGTTTGACCACGGTAATCAATTCGAGCAAATTTCTTTTTACCGAAATTATACTGAAAGCGACCTGTTGGCGAAACATTAAAAACTTTCAAAGTAGTTATCCCTGAACTTGTATCACTCAGATAGCTCCGATTATATTCCGTTTGTGATGGTTCAGCTTTAGCTCCTAACATTAAGTTGTATTCTTTCGCCACATAGCGGTAATTCAATTCTGCCGTTTCACTAAAAAATTTAGTGCTAAATACTCTGCTATAATAATTATCTTTGGTATAAGCAGTGTCATTTACCATGTATGTTCCAAGAACATCTTTATTGTATTGATTTTTTTCCGACTCATTGTTGTTGGTTCGGGCAGCTAATGATGCTTCCAATAGGTTACGAACATTCCACAATGGCTCTACAAACGAAATTTTCATACTGCTGTTGTAAGAATCATTATGACTATTAATATACTGATTAATATTTATTGGTTTTATACCTACCGATATTTTATTTGAAACATTCCATGCCTCACTGTTACTTTGTGATAAGCCAGATTGAATGTTTACTGTCAGGTTTCGCCCTTTTTTGGAGGTAAACTTGTGGTTGTAAATTACATTTATGTTAGCACTCAATGAGCTTCCGTTTCCATGACTGGATGAACCACCCCAACTGGTGAGAACCGAATCGGTAAGAAAACTGTATCTACTGTTTCCTTCATTGAAAGAACGATTGTAACCGATGTTGGGCTGTACAAGTATGGTGTTCAATGTATCGGGTTTCCATTCAACTTCGAGACGCATATTGGCCGAATAATTTTCACGTCTGGAATAAGTTGAATCGGCATTGTTGTATTTAGTGTCTTTAATAAAACTGTTTTTTTCAGTTTGGGTATCTGATACATTATCTGAGTGATTTACTGATGCATCGCCCCCAATAGTTAGTTTTGGATTTACTATCGTGTTGTTATTGATACCCAAATTTTGAGTTTCTGTAATACCACCGCTGGGGTTACCCATTCCTGACCGACCACGTCCACTGCGTGAGGTGTTGGTGTTATTAGCTCCACCGGTTACAGCAGTTTGTTTGTTATTGTTCATGATATTAATAAACGCGTTACCATCATAGCGGAATTTATTTTTATCGTTACCCAAATCAGAGCCTCCACCTCCTGTTACTGTTCCAAAAACTCCGTGTTTGCGGTTGGCTTTGGTAGTAAGGTTGATGATACGTTCGGTATCATTGTCTTCAAAACCCGTAAGTTTTGCCATATCCGATTTGTTGTCGTACACCTGCACTTTGTCAATCATCTCAGCAGGCAGGTTTTTGGTAGCCATTTCTATGTCGCCGTCGAAAAACTTCTTACCATCAACCCGTATTTTTTTTATTTCCTGTCCGTGTACCGTTATTTTGCCGTCAGAGCTAATTTCTACTCCCGGCATTTTCTTTAAAAGGTCTTCAACAACCGCGTTTTGCTGAGTTTTGAAAGCCGTTGCATTAAATTCAGTAGTATCGCCTTTCACCACCATTTGAGCCGCATTACCTTTTACCTCTACTTCTCCCAATAAATGCGCATCTTCCCGCAATTGAATATTCTTCAGAATAAGGTTTTTGTTGTCCACCGTTACAGTTTGGAGGAAATCTTTGTAGCCAACCATGGTAATCCGTAAGTTATATTTGCCCGGTTTTACTTTCGAAAGCATAAAACCACCATTTTGGTCGGTCTGGCTGCCCTGCACCATGGTTGAGTCGCTTGCACGCAATAGCCTAACTGCGCCCAACTCGATGGGTAAACCGTTTTTTGAATCGAAAACCATTGCCTGAATGCTGTGTTGAGCAAAAATTGAAACCGAAAGCAATAAAAGAAGAGAACCTAATACCAGTTTTTTCATTGTTGGAAGAAAATTAAATAATTTGAAACATAAAAAATCGCAAGAAAGTGATTTTCTATCTTGCGAAAGGTTGTTTATGGAGCTTGTCCGAATTAGTAGACCACTGCAAATGTAAAAGGTTTAATCGGGTTCTGAAAATTATCATAAAAAGTTTTCAACATCGCTTGTGAAATTAATTAAAATCATATATTTTTGCCAATGATTATTAACTCAACAACTTTGACCTGTAAACAGCTTTGAAAAGCTAAAAACATATCCAGTTATTTACAATTAAAAATTGAAATTTATGTCACAAGAAAACTTAATCTCGACAACGATACCCGCCGAAACCTTGGCCGCTATCAACACCAACCTGACTGCAATAAGCACAGCGTTGGCAAACACATTATTATTCAACCTCACGGCCGAAGAACGCAAAGCCATGAGGGTAATGGGCGACAAATCCATAGCTTTTGTACAGAAAGCGCTGGAATATGCCGAAAACAATCGGGCACTTTTGCCACCTTATCTCGATTTAGCAGAAGCTAAAAAGGATTTTGCATTATCGCACGACCTTTACAGCATATTGCAACAAATAAATACCCTGCAACGGGCTGTAGAAGACACCATGATGGTGGCAGGAAGCGAAGCGTATGATGCTGCACTTATATTCTATAACTCGGTGAAGGGAGCAAGCCGTGTGAACGTTCCCGGTTCGGAAGCTGTTTACAATGATTTGCAACAGCGTTTCGCCGTGAAACCACAAAAAACGGCAGCAAAATAAACCGGCTTCGGCTGTTTACAGGTAACCAAAAACGCCACTCTTGCTTCGGGAGTGGCGTTTCGTGCTTCATAAGCTCGCTATCGTGCTTCGCCAGTACCTTTTCCTGCTTCCGAAGCCCGATGAGGTGCTTCTGAAGTCCGTTATCCTGCTTCAGAAGTACGATTTCCTGCTTCGGAAGCAGGACGCCGTGCTTTCGGAGTTCGGTTTCGGGCTGGTTTAGTTCGATGAGGTGCTTGGAGAGTTGGATGGGGTGCTGGAAGAGTAGGAGTAGGTGATTAAAACAGAGTAGTTTGTTTATATTTAATTGTTGAAGGTGTCATTTCTTCAATAAAACTATCCCAATAATCCAAATTGAGGTCAAATCTGTATATCTCATTCAATTTTGATAATTCGATTTGAATATCTTCTTTAGAAATATGTCTTGCCAAAGCCAACAAATCAATTCGCATAAGAACATCTTTTGTGAAAGTTCTTTTTGCATCTGAAAAAGTTATTGACTTTAGAAAATGTTTCGTTGTATCAGAATTCAACAAAATCAAAGCGTAAACGGCATATTCAATTTTATCAAAGCCAATAAAATAACAGGTATCGTCAAGCATTACAGGCTTTTCGTCTTGAGGTAAAACTAATGTAAAGTGAAATGTTTTATAAAACCCTGAAATTGCCACTTTGAAGGTCTTAAATGAATAATCACCGATACCAAAAATCGAAAATGTTGGTTTATTATTATAGATACTTGACTTTCTTGCATCAAAATAGGATTGATGAGTTGTTAGGTAATTGTAAGTGTATGGAAATTCAGACTTAATATAGTTGGTTTCTTGACCAACTTTTTTTTGAGTAACAATAGTGAATTTTCTGGTTTGATTTATTACTGTGTTTTTAAGGTCTGAACTTTTTAGAAAACCATAAACTAAATCATTCTCTAATTGTACAGATTCGTTCAGTCCGTTGACATAATATCCATTTATTCGGTCTAATTCCATAACCGAGGAACAATCATGTTTTATTCCCTGCCGCCATTCATAAGGACTAATGCCATCAATATTTTCGGTATGTTTATAAATATCAATATTGGAAACAAACTTATTCTTCAACCAACCGAATTGTTGATATGAATCTTTGTTTTCGTAAAAATTATACTCCAAACAATCAAATTCAGGAGTTGAATTTAATTGGCAATAAAACAGAGCTGCTTCTACTGATACATTAAATTCTTTTTTGCTGTCAATACATTGTTTTTCAATGGATGATATATTGTATTTGTTTTTACTTTGGTCAAAGACGATATTCTTAATAACTGAATTTTTTACTAAAAGTAATAAATTCCCCCTCATTTTCTGAAAGGTTTCAATCATTGTCATCGTAATGTATTCAGCAATATCAAAATTACCTTTTCCTGTCATAGCATCTAAACCACTATGATTTTTAAAGTTAGTTTTTTTAGGAAGATTTGTTGAGTTCAGACTCCCAAGCATGGAGTTTGTTACCCAGGGAGGATTGCCGATAATTAGTATCTCATTTGTCGAGAATTGATTCGCTATCTGGCTAAAATCATAATCAAAAACGTTACAATGGGTGATTGAAATTTGTGGTTTATAGTTTCTTGGGTTTTCGAGTAGGAAATGAATAATATTGAACTTAGTTTCCCAAATATATGGTTTGTATATTTCAATACCAAATATATTCCTTACATGATTGAAGTTTTTTAAGGTTGCAATAATGAAATTCCCTTTACCACAAGTTGGTTCAACTACTATTTCAGGGGAGATATTCTTAGACGCAAGATGTAAAGTGACTTTATTTGCCAGATCTGGATTGGTTTGAAAGTCTCCATATTCCGCTCGGTCGGGTTCATTTAGAGAGTCGGTTTGCAATGAAATCAGTTCTTTGAGTTTTTCTAACTCATCGTTGTTTTCAAAAAAACATGTGATGCCAAAAACTTCAAATAGATGCTGATTCGCTATTTCAAAAGATGAAATATTTTTCAGGTAATTATTCAAATAATCTGATACCAAAAGGCTAATATTTGCTTCAAAGATTTTCATTAAACTGGTTTGTTGTATTTTACAATCTTGCTTATTCCTTCAATATCATCATTTAAGTTTACAATCCGTTGATATTGAAGTCTCCATTGCAAAGCATTTGAAATTGTAAGATAGCCTTGATTTGGGGGTGTTTCAATTATTTGATCAACTAACTTAGATAAGGTTATTTCGTCAGCAGGAATATTTCTATCCATCAAATAGGACATGATATCTTCTTCATTTGCTTTATCTTTAATCATTTCTCTTAGCCGAAAGGTTGTTGAATAATCTGCTGTTCGTTCTTTGGAAACAAATGAGCAACTTACAAAATCTAGCACAGCAGTTTTGGTTTTTTCATCATCCTTTTTATCATAAACAAAAATAAGCAGATTATACCCAAGTCCAAATATCTTTTGTTTTGCATCCCTAAAAGGACATGAAGATTGTGGCTGGACTATGGAAGTTACCTTAATATCAGTCAAAATATCGTCAGAAGGCAGGTCTATTCCTTTGGCAGATGACCCAATTTGAACTTCATAAATTGTATTTAAATGTTTCTGAAATTTTTGTTCTATTAAAGTTCCAACTGCTTTACCATCCGTAACACCATAAAGTTCTTTGTGTTGAAATTTTGATTGAGAAATACAAAAACTCTGTGCTTCTTCAATCAACTTTGGTATTGTTAGTTGTTCTTTACTTTTCATGTCTTTTCATGTTTGTATTTGTTAGTTTAACTGGTAAAAGGACAAATATACGATATTGATTAATACTTTCAATTAGAAATTTTGAAAATATGAGATTGATTATCAATAATACAAATAACACTCCCCGATACGCAAGCCTATCGGGGAGTTGTCTACTCTTAAAGTCCCCCTTCGGGGGATTTAGGGGGTCTATTTCGCCATTTCAATAGCCACAGCCACTTGTACAGTAGCTCCAACCATTGGGTTGTTACCCATTCCAAGGAATCCCATCATTTCCACGTGAGCTGGAACTGAAGAAGAACCTGCAAACTGAGCATCACCGTGCATACGTCCCATAGTGTCGGTCATACCGTAAGAAGCAGGACCTGCACCCATATTGTCGGGGTGAAGTGTACGGCCTGTACCACCACCGGAAGCAACTGAGAAGTATTTTTTACCACCTTCGATACATTCTTTTTTGTATGTACCTGCTACAGGGTGTTGGAAACGGGTTGGGTTCGTTGAGTTACCGGTAATTGATACGTCAACACCTTCGGCACGCATAATAGCCACACCTTCGCGAACATCGTCGGCACCGTAGCATTTCACAGCAGCACGGATACCATCAGAATACGCTTTTGTTTTCACCACGTTCAATTCGCCAGTAGCGTAATCGAAGTCAGTTTGAACATAGGTAAATCCGTTGATACGTGAAATGATCATTGCAGCATCTTTTCCAAGTCCGTTCAGGATAACGCGCAATGGTTCTTTGCGTACTTTGTTAGCCGATTGGGCAATACCGATTGCACCTTCAGCAGCAGCAAATGATTCGTGTCCTGCAAGGAATGCAAAACATTTCGTTTCGTTGCGAAGCAACATGGCAGCCAGGTTACCGTGACCTAAACCTACTTTGCGGTCTTCGGCTACTGAACCCGGAATACAGAATGCCTGTAAGCCGATACCGATAGCCTCAGCAGCATCGGCAGCAGTAGTGCAACCTTTTTTGATAGCAATAGCAGCACCTACCACGTAAGCCCATTTCGCGTTTTCAAAAGCGATATTTTGAATACTTTCGCAGATTGCGTAAGGATCAATGTTTTTAGCCGCGCAAATTGCTTTGGCTTCGTCGATATCCTGGATACCGTATGTATTAAGAGCCGCATTGACTTTGTCGATACGACGGTCGTAACTTTCAAATAACATAATATTTAATTGATAATTGATAATTAATAATTGATAATTAAAACTGCATTTGAATTATTCTTTCGATTGTTTTATTATTGAAGTCAGGAGCTTAATTAGTTCAACACAATCTGTATTAATACTTGAGAATTGAGCTTTGTCCAAATACTCCGTTTCATGTAATAAGTCAAGCCAATATTCTGTTTCGCTGGCTTCTTTGAGTGAAATTTGCATTTTAGCAATAAAGTCCTTTTTACTTTGACCTTGAATTGCTTCCTTTATATTTGCACCAATACTTGTACCTGAACGTAATAGCTGTTTTGAAAGAATATATTCTTTTTTTTCTGATAAGAGATATTGATATAATCGAATAATTCTGATGGCAAACGTTCTGCTTTTAATTACAACGATATTGTCTTTCATAATTATTCATTATTCATTGTCAATTATCAATTAGTCTTGTCTTGGATCGATATATTTCGCAGCGTTGTCGAAACGACCGTATTTGCTGGTCGATTTTTTCAATGCTTCGTTTGCATCAACACCTTTTTTGATCAAGTCCATCATAGGACCGAAACGTACGAATTCATATCCGCAAGCTTCTCCATCTTCGTCTAACGCCATACGGTTGATATAACCTTCGGCCATTTCCAGATAACGAACTCCTTTAGCACTTGTGCTAAACATAGTTCCAACCTGCGAGCGCAAGCCTTTACCTAAGTCTTCCAAACCTGCACCGATAGGCAAACCGCCTTCAGAGAAAGCAGATTGTGTACGACCGTAAACAATTTGAAGGAACAATTCACGCATTGCTACGTTGATAGCATCACATACCAAGTCAGTATTCAATGCTTCAAGGATAGTTTTTCCGGTAAGAATTTCAGCAGCCATAGCAGCAGAGTGAGTCATACCCGAACAACCGATTGTTTCAACCAATGCTTCTTCGATGATACCATCTTTTACATTCAACGTCAGTTTACATGCACCTTGTTGTGGAGCACACCAACCCACACCGTGAGTTAACCCTGAAATGTCTTTAATTTCTTTTGATTTCACCCATTTGCCTTCTTCAGGTATGGGAGCTGGTCCGTGATTTGGACCTTTTTTTACAACACACATGTGTTCTACTTCGTGGGAATAAATCATACTGTTGTTATTTAGTTAGTATAAAAAATAGTTTGATAATTGTATTCTCAAATTCGAGCGCAAAAGTACTTATTTTTTGTTACTTTTCAACACGTTTTGACAGATAATGTAGTGTTTGTTTTGAACTTTTTTATCAGTATTTTTGTTGCGTTAATAAAGTAACTGTACGGTTTTGCTAATTTCACCTTAAATCAGAGAATATGCTTAATTTTCACCGTATTACATGCGTCAATTGTCCACATTTTTCAGATTTGTACAACCTCTATACGCAAGCTTTTCCACCCGAAGAGCGCAGGACATGGGGAGGACTCGAATATGAGTTGACTTACGAGAAGCGATTTTGTGCTCATGCACTGGTTCAAAATGATAAGTTTGTCGGGTTATTTAATTACTGGACATTTGACCGTTTTTATTATATTGAACATGTGGCAATAACACAAATAATGCGTGGACAACAAATTGGAACGGAAGCGATGGAGATTTTTAAGTCGCAAACCAAATTGCCCATAGTAATAGAAGTGGAATTACCCACTAATTTAACTGCCATAGGACGGATTCGGTTTTATGAGAAAATGGGATTTTCAGTGCTTTCGCATAACTATGCTCAACCGCCGTACGAAGGTGATGGATTTCTCTTTCCCATGCAGTTAATGAGCAACGACTATAACTTTGCCGATACTCACTTTGAGATGATTAAACAAACGTTATATGAGAATGTGTATCACTATGAAGTCGATAAGGAAGTAAGAGCCCCCAACCCCTAAAGGGAATATGGATTTGAGAGAATAAGAAGTATTATTCAAAAACGACGTAAGAAATTTGTTCATCTTTAGGGGTTAGGGACCATTAGGAATTTCCATGCCAACCATGCCATTCCGCCTATTCCGGTTTCGAAAGCTTTTTCATCTACCTGAAAAGTAGCACTGTGTAAACCTCCGGTGTTTGCATTCACTTCTCCTTTTATTCCAAACCGAAAAAAAGTACAGGGGTATTGTTGAGTAAAAAAGGCAAAATCTTCACCTGTCATTCTCATTTCCAACTTCAGGATATTATCTTCGCCTACCCATTCTGAAGCAAACTCACCGGCTTTTTTTGTAATTTCATCATTATTGATTACACACGGATACCCATCCGGCATCTCAATTTCGGCTGTACAGCCATAAGCAGCACAAGTTTCGGTAATAATTCGTCCGATGTGAGCTTTAGCTTCATTTCGCCATTTTTCATCGACAGTGCGCAGTGTGCCCGATAATAAAACTTCGTGCGGAATAATATTCTGCGCCCCCGGAGCTACAAATTTTCCGAATGTCAGCACCATGGGCGTTAGTGGATGACACAATCGGCTGCGAACCTGTTGTAGAGCAACAAGAGTCTGAGCGGTAGCAAGCACCGTGTCGTTGCACAAATGAGGTAATGCACCATGACCGCCTTTCCCGTGAACTTTCACATGAATTTCGTCAGCCGAAGCCATTATCATTCCAGACAGAAAGCCCATTGTTCCGGTAGGATAATCAACCGAAACATGTTGTGCCAGAATTAAATCTGGTTTTAGTTCGTCAAAAAGTCCATCTTCAAGCATCAACCGTGCTCCACCGGGAGCTTTTTCCTCGCCGGGTTGGAAAATGAGCAAAACAGTTCCTTCAAATTCTGATTTAAGTTCATTCAGAATAGCAGCAGCACCCAACAGACAAGAAACATGCGCATCGTGACCACAAGCGTGCATCACATTTTCGCTTTGCGATTTCCATGGAATGTCAACCGATTCGCAAACAGGCAGTGCGTCCATGTCGGCACGCAGGGCAATCACTTTTTTTGTTGGATTCCGTCCTTCTATTTTTCCGAGTATACCTGTTCCGGCAATTCCAGCTCTGAACGGAATCCCCATTTTAGTAAGTTCATTCTGAATAAAATTGCTGGTTTCATACTCCTCAAACGATAATTCGGGATGAGCGTGCAAATGGTGATAGCATTGCTGGAC
Organism: Paludibacter sp.; assembly: GCA_037134195.1. Classification (GTDB taxonomy): domain Bacteria; phylum Bacteroidota; class Bacteroidia; order Bacteroidales; family Paludibacteraceae; genus Paludibacter. The sequence goes on from JBAXMR010000019.1 coordinate 22,994, forward strand.
ATAAGGGAAGTATTGACTGGTAAGTTCCTGAATTTTAGCTTTCATTGTAAATTTCTTTAAGATGTACAAAAGTAGACAAAATTAATAATTCAGCCATAATCCATCGAAAACGATGTTTTAATTAAATTTATACAGAATAATTTTTATTTAGGGATTAATCAACGACATTTTTTATACTTTTGCATATTCCAAAAAATCAAACATCATTTTTAAACAAATTATTTAATCAGATATGAAGAAGTATAGTATGCTGTTGGCTTGCCTTGTATTTTCATTGGTTGCCATGTCACAAAAACCCGTAATTTCATTTGATGAAAAATCGTATGATTTTGGCAAAGTGAATGAAGAAGATGGTAAAATTACCCATGTATTCGAATTTGTAAATAAAGGGAATGCACCATTAGTTATTAACCGTGCTCAGGCACAATGTGGATGTACAACACCAGTTTGGACAAAAGAACCAATTGAACCAGGAAAAAAAGGCACAATTAATGTAACGTATAATCCACAGGGTCGTCCCGGAAATTTTACAAAAACAATTACTGTTTATAGCAATGCAACAGAGGAACAATTCTTGCTGACAATTCGTGGTGAGGTGCTATCAAAACCTACAACTGACAATAATGCTTATCCAGTTAATATGAGTGGTTTAGGAGTGAAATCAAAAGTAGTTCAAATGAATAATGTGGATAAAGGTAAAACTCAGGAACGTATCTTGAATGTACAAAACCAAAGCAAATCCTCTATAAAACCTACAATTGAAGGATTACCACCATATCTTACTGCTACTTTTTCACCTGAAATTCTTGCCCCAAATCAGGAGGGCAAAATAACTTTTGAATTTGATTCGAAAAAATGTACTCAATGGGGATCAGTTTCCGATGATGTATTTGTAATAATAAATGGAACAAAAAAAGTGACTGATGAATTCAGACTTATGGTAGTTGGTAATGTTATTGAAGACTTTGGCAAGCTAACTTTAGATCAAAAACGCAAAGCTCCAATTATGGAAATAGCAGAAAGAAGTATCAATTTGGGAACATTAAGTGCTAATGCCACAAAAAGTACCGGATTCACAGTAAAAAATAATGGCGTAAACAATCTTGAAATCCGCAGAATTATTAATAACAATAAAGAATTGACCGTAAAATCCAGATCAGCTTCAGTAAAAAATGGCAGAACTTCAGAAATTGCAGTTGCTTTGGATACAAAAGGTCTTGTTCCGGGCGATTATAAAAGAACATTTACTGTTCAGACTAATGATCCTGAAAATAGTTTCATAATACTGATAGTTGGTTGGAAGGTAAAGTAACCCGTATTTTAATATAAACAACACAAAGAGCCGGGAAATTTCTTGGCTCTTTTGCTATTAATTTTATGCATCATAATCCAAAGCATCACCCCGAAAATAATCCTGAATACAAGGGGCTTACAGTACATCAGGGTATTGAGAATGTTCCTACAGTAAATCCATACCGCAAATCAGCTCCAAGGCGTCGTCAATATAGTGCCGACGAATTTGTTGAAGGCATTCTAAAAGGTGATATTTCGATGCTGAGTCAGGCTGTTACCTTGGTCGAAAGCTCTTTGCCTGAACATCAACATGTTGCTCAAAAAGTTATTGAGAAATGCCTCCCTTATGCTGGTAACTCAGTTCGATTAGGTATTACGGGAGTTCCGGGAGCAGGAAAAAGTACCTTTATCGAAGCATTAGGGATGCATTTAATTCGTAGTGGAAAAAAATTGGCTGTTCTGGCAATCGACCCGAGTAGTGAACGGTCAAAAGGTAGTATTTTGGGTGATAAAACCCGTATGGAGGAGCTCTCAGTTGCGAAAAATGCGTTTATACGTCCTTCGCCTTCAGCTGGTTCTTTAGGTGGAGTAGCTCGTAAAACCCGTGAAAGCATTATACTTTGTGAAGCTGCCGGATTTGACACTATTTTTGTGGAAACAGTAGGAGTGGGGCAGTCTGAAACTTCAGTTCACTCTATGGTTGATTTCTTTTTGTTAATACAGTTGGCTGGTACGGGTGACGAATTACAGGGAATTAAACGCGGAATTATGGAAATGGCAGATGGAATTGCAATTAATAAATGCGATGGATCAAATGTTGATAAAGCAAAAGTTGCAAAAACTCAATATCAGAATGCATTACATTTATTCCCTGCACCCGAATCAGGATGGACGCCTGAGGCTATAACTTGTTCGTCAGTTGAATTGAGTGGCATTTCTGATGTATGGGAAATGGTGAAAAAATATATCAGTTACGTGAAATCAAATGAATATTTTGAATTAAAACGTATCTCACAGGCAAAATACTGGATGTACGAAACTATTAACGAACAACTTAAAGCAAATTTTTATCAGGATAATGAAATTCAGAAAATGTTGATAGAAAGTGAAAATAAAGTTCTTTCGGATGAACTTAGCTCTTTTGTTGCTGCTAAAAATTTATTAGACAAGTATTTTGGGGGTAAAAACAAATAATCACTGAGTATTGAATTTTGTTGAATACTTTTTTACTCAGAATCTTTATCGTTAACTGGAAATATCCCCTGAGGTCTTTTAATGAGGTACTTAGTCATGGTTTGGTTCGATTCAAATCCAATTCCGGTAATAATACGTGTAGCTTGCGTTATCTTTATTAAAGTATCACAATAAAATTTCTCCAACCGCTGATTCCAGAAAAGCAGCTCTGTCTCAAAAAGCTCTCCCTGAAGGTTTATTGCTCTAACCTTACCCTTTAGTTCCCATAATTGCTCATTTTCGTTGAATTTTGCATATTGACTGTGAATGTTAGCATCCACTTTCAAAGTCTGATCGAAACGTTCCAAATGAATCCCTTTCGGAAATTCCCAATATGGTTTTAAAGCCCGGTCATAAATATCCCAGCAAGGTGCTGAAATACGGTAACGGGTGATACCTGAATCAGAAATTACTGTAGTAATCTCAGTAGCATGAAGTCTTGGAGATTTGGCTCTGTCGCCAATAGCAGATATTTTTGCAGCTTTATCGGAATTAGTACTGCAGGATATTATGCCTAAAAGTATTATAGAACCAAACATTGCTTTGGCAAAACCTCTTTTCAGGATAAAACCAATTCCCTGTTTCATGCAATCAACTTATTATGAAATGACGATTAAAGTTTGCGTTTGAAGAACCAATGCTCATTAAACGTAAAGTTGAAGGTGAGTTTGTAAAAATCTTCTTTGAGAAGGTCGAGACTACCAATTTTACCGTATTCCAGCGAGGCATTAAGCACTGTACTACTGTTTTTAAGTGGTAATCCTATACCAACAGAAAATCCGTAATTTTTCGGTAAATTCTGTCCATACACATTGAAATAAGAATCACTAATATTATAACCTGCACGATAATGTACGTGGTCGGAGTATTTTCTTCCAAAAGGATTTGGCATAAAATCCAAACCGATAGATAGTTTTGAGCGATTTCCAAGACTTCCTATATTATCTGAATTAAACTTCACATCATTCCATTGCTGTAAACTGTAATCAACTCCAATGGAAAGGCTTTTGTTATAAGTATAATAAAGTCCTAAACCAAATATCTGAGGTGTTTCAAAATTACTCGATGAATCAATCGGCTCTACAAGCACACCAGATAAAGTTTTTTTGAAGCTTCCTTTTAATGATGTTTTTGATTCGTAAATTAAACCTAATGTAACATCATGCTTTTTATCAAATGTATTATAGAATTGTACACCATAACGAAATCTGAAATTATTAGCTTTCAGTGTGTTGGATTCAGATGTTGCGGTAAAGCCACTTAACGTACTTGTCAGATCACGGTAGTTATTAATGGTTCCAAACATGTAATAAGCATTTACTCCCAAAGATACATGTTTGAACAGATTAGCTGAAAATCCCATGTAAACCTGACTGAACCCACCGTCTCCAATAAAGCTTTTTGTACATGGAATTGTGTCTCGGGAAGATAAATTGTTTAAATATGTTGTATCATTGTTATAAAAATTATAGCCCACAAACGAATAAGGTAATGCACCTGCACTAAATCCCAACCATTTGGTAATTGGAAACTGTAACGTGAGATATTCCAGATTTCCATTGGCCTTGGTCACTCCACCTTGTGAATCAGAAAAATGTGACATTAAAGCAGAAGCTCCTAAGTCGAACATAAAAGTCATACTGTCCACGCTGCTATAAGAAGCGGGGTTCACAGCATTTATACCGGTATTATTACGCGTTCCTATTGATACACCTCCCATGGCTCTTTGTTCACCATTATTAGTGTCGCTTATATCACCAAAACCGAAACGTGTATAAGGTGAATTGGTATTGTTCTGACTATGAGATGAATGTGTTATCAGAATTGCAAAAAACAAGAGAGCGAGAGGCTTAATTTTGTACATTATATTCGAGTATCCGGTTCAAACCGATTAAAACTAAATTTTTTTCTGCAAAGATGGTGTTTTTTAGCTTGTTGGCAAAGTAAAAAGTGCTACCACCAGTTAAAAAAGTTGAAAGTTGTAGATATTTAATTTTTAATGAATTAATATAACCATCTATTTCGAAAATAATTCCCTGAAAAGCTCCTGCAAGTATAGCAGATTTTGTATCCGTTCCAAAAAATGGACTTTCAAATTCTGCTTCAACTAAAGGAAGTTTGCTGGTAAAATGGTGCATGGCTTGCAATCGCATATGCAAACCCGGGGCTATATTTCCACCTAAATATTCATTTTTATGATTAATGAAATCATAAGTAATAGCTGTACCGGCATCAATTACCAGTAAATCTGAATCTGATTTCAGAAAATTTGCTCCAACTACAACTGCAATTCTATCTTTTCCAAGTGTTTCAGGCGTTTCGTATAGATTTGTGATTGGTAGTGCTGTTTCATGAGTCAGTTCAACGAAATATTTTGATTTTGATTTTAATTCTCGAATAATTTCATCGTTATTTTCAACTACGCTCGACAGAATTGATGCTTCAATAGGAAATTTTATAAACAAATTGGTAATCTCATTTAGACCAAAATTATTAAATACAGAAGCTTCAACTAATTTATTCTCTTTGAAGATTCCTATTTTAGTGCTTGAATTCCCACGGTCTATGCAAAGATTCACTGTAAATGAATTAAAATTTTAAACAAATTACATTAAAGAATCATTTTTTCAATCGGAATAACCAGTATACCTTCAGCACCGAGTGATTTCAATTTACCAATGATATCCCAGAAACGCTTTTCATCGATAACTGCATGAAGCGAATTCCAGCCTACTTTTGCAAGTGGCATAATAGTCGGGCTTTTCATACCCGGTAAAACTTCAATAATTTTATCGATATTTTCAGTTGGAACATTCATTAATACGTATTTCTTATCTTCAGCATGCTGAACAGACTCAATACGGAATAGTAGTTCATCAAGAATAGCTTTCTTTTCAACTGATAGATTTGGGTTTGAAATTAATAGTGCTTCCGATTTCATTAGCACTTCTACTTCTTTCAAGTGGTTAGTAACCAGCGTACTGCCTGAGCTTACAATGTCAAAAATGGCATCAGCCAACCCAATACTGGGTGCAATCTCTACCGATCCGGTAATAATATGAATATCTGCCGTTACATTTTTCTCTTTCATGAAATCATTCAAGATTTCTGGATATGAAGTTGCAATTATCTTTCCATTAAACCAACTAATATCTTTGTAATCAACTTCTTTAGGAATTGCCAGTGATAACCTGCATTTGCTGAATCCGAGCCTTTTTGTAATAACAGCATTTTTTTTCTTTTCAGCATATTCATTTTCACCCACTATACCAATATCTGCAGCACCATCTGCTACAGATTGAGGAATATCATCATCTCTTAAAAATAGAACTTCAAGGGGAAAGTTTTTGGCAGGCAGGAGTAATAATCTTTTGCCTGATTCCAGTTTTATACCTGTTTCAGATAATAACAACATTGTTTCTTCGAACAATCTGCCTTTTGCCTGAACTGCAATTCGTAACATAATCTTTTGTTTTAAAATTTTCGAGTTGCAAAGGTACAAAAAATGAGTGGAAATGAGTTGAACAAAAAAAAATAAGGTTCGCTATCGAAATAACGAACCTTAATTAGCTTGCAAGAATTTCTTTTTGCTGTAGCTTTTTACAGTTATTTTTTAACTGTAGTGTCAACTTTAGCAGTATCAACTTTAGCAGTGTCAACTTTAACTGTAGTTGAGTCTACTTTAGTAGCTTCTTCAGCTTTTTTAGGAGCACAAGAAGCAAGAGCCATAGCTACCACAAAAAACAATAATACTTTTTTCATTTCTTTTAAATTTTTAAATTTAACATGTTTGTTTTGCATTTCAAAATCGATGCAAAGGTACATCATTTTTTTATTCCACATTAATAATTATCACTTTTTTTTAAAATATTTTTTGGTTTGTGTTAAATATGGTGGCTTTTCGAACATAATCTACTAAAAATAGTCCTATTGAGAGTATTAAAACAAAAAAAGTCTGAAGAAATTAATTCTTCAGACTTCAAATTTCGTAATAAGATTACTACTAATCTATAATTACTTTTTAACTGCAGTTGTATCAGCTACAACAGTTGAGTCAGCTTTTACAGAGTCAACAGCTACAACAGTTGAGTCAGTTTTAGGAGCTTCTTCAGCTTTTTTAGGAGCACATGAAGCGAAAGCCAAAGCTACAACGCAAAACAAAAATACTTTTTTCATTACTTTAAAACTTTAAAAATTTAACATGTTAATTTTGCTATTCAAAATCGATGCAAAGATACATCATTTTTTTATTGTGTATTATTAAATGACATCTTTTTTTTGTTTTTAATAAGAAATAATTTTAAATCACAGATATTCAGTTGAATATGAACTTATTTTGAGGTAGAATATAGGTATCTTTTAATACTTTTCTTAGGCGTTTTTTCAAATTCATGGGGATAAAGTTGAATTTTTGAGATACTTTCGTAAGATGCGACTACTGAATTTAACTGTTTTCTGTTTTCTTCCATCAATTCTTCCAGTTGATTTTGATCCACGTGTTCATCAGCATCCACGGCTTCATAATCTGGACAAACCAATGCAATGAGTTTTCCATTGCTTTCAATAACCAAACTTTCCATAACGTAAGGCATGTTATTTAATCGGGCTTCAATTTCTTCCGGATAGATATTTTGTCCACTTGCCCCAAGTATCATCGTTTTATTGCGTCCGCGAATAAAAATATTACCTTCTAAATCAATAGTACCAAGGTCCCCTGTATGTAACCAACCTGAATTATCGATAATTTGTTTGGTTGCTTCCGGATTTTTAAAATAGCCGTCCATCAGGTTTTCGCCTTTTACACAAATTTCACCTACTCCGGTACTTTGGTCTACATTAATGAGTTTAGCTTCCATTATATCAAGCAGTTTTCCGGCTGACTTAGGTGCAAAATCTCTCCAATCGGCATAACTGATAAGTGGTGCGCACTCAGTCATTCCATAGCCAACCGTATAAGGGAATTTTATTTTGTTGAAAAATTCTTCAACTTCTGCATTTAATGGTGCTCCACCAATAACTATCTGTGAAAACTCCCCTCCAAAAGCATCCATTAATTTTTTTCGGATTTGAGCCAAAATCGGTTGATCGAGAAATGGAATACTCAAAACCCAACGCATAGAAGGTTTTGCCAATAAAGGTTGAATCTGTTTTTTGTAAATTTTCTCAACAATTAAGGGTACAAGAAAAACTACATTTGGTTTAATTTCAGAAAAAGCTGTCAGTAAAATTTTAGGTGACGGAACTTTGCCAATAAAATGAATATGACATCCCACAACTGTTGTTGTTAGAAATTCGAAAGCACATCCGTAAGCATGAGCCAGAGGCAAAAATGATATAATTTTATAACGGGGAGCAACAATTCCGGTTCGAATACCAAAAGTGATATTACCAGCCAGAGCATTACCACTTGTCATAACACCTTTGCTAAAACCTGTTGTGCCTGACGTATAATTTATGGAAACAAGTTCGTTGTTCGGTTTATCAATGTAACGTACATTGTCGCGATGAAATCCATGTGTATATTTAGTGTGGAATAAACTATTGATATAATCGGGTTGCAAATACTTGATTACCAGCTTTTCGTGAATTACAGTTTCTTCATTTTCCGGTTTCGGGTCCTTATTTAGAAGGGTAATACAATTAAATCCTGTAAGCGAAAATACAGCTTTTACCGTTGTAAGCTTCTCTTCTTCAATATTTTCCCAAATACTATCTCCCACGAAAAGAAGTGTAGATTCGGAATGATTGGTGATATGATGTACATCATTAGGGTTAAAATCCTGAAGAATCGGAACTATTACTGCTCCGTATGTCACAGTAGCTAGATAAGTTATTGCCCAGTTAGCATTGTTTCGACCTATAAGTGCTACTTTGTCATTGGGTTTCAATTTACATTGTTCAAATAGAATATGCAGACGGGCAACCCTCTTTGCAACATCAGCATAAGTGAGGGTCAGGTCTTCGCCATAATTACTGTAAGCGGGTAATTCCCAATTATTTCGGAAGGAATCTTCGAAAAGTCGAACAAAATTTTCCTGAATCATATCGATTAATATTAGTGATTTTTTTAATTTAAAGTGCCTACAAAAATAATGAATAATTACACATTTCAATTCATTTTGTGCATAATTATTGTGATTACAACCTAAAAAAAGTTTTTGGATTGTTCATTTGGTGTTATCGGTTCGCTAACTTTAAAAATAATCGTATCTTTGTGACTTAAAAAAAATTCACACTATTTTGTTATGAATATATCGTATAACTGGCTGAAAAACTACATTAATATTGATGTAACTCCTGATGATTTGTCGAAAGCTCTTACTTCCATCGGACTGGAAGTTGGCGGAGTTGAAGAAGTTCAAACTGTGAAAGGTGGATTGGAAGGCTTAGTAATTGGCGAAGTATTGACTTGTGCCAAGCATGAAAATTCGGATCATTTACATGTTACTACTGTTAATATGGATGGCGAAGAACCGTTACAAATTGTTTGTGGTGCTCCTAATGTGGCTGCAGGACAAAAAGTAGTGGTTGCAACCGTTGGTACAATTCTTTATTCCGGCGATGAAAGTTTTAGCATTAAACGATCCAAAATTCGTGGTGTCGAATCACTCGGAATGATTTGTGCTGAGGATGAAATTGGCTTAGGAACAAGTCACGATGGCATCATTGTTTTGCCTGCCGATGCAGTCGTTGGAACATTGGCTAAAGATTATTACGGAATAAAAAGCGATTATCTTCTGGAAGTTGATATCACGCCTAATCGAGTGGATGCTGCATCACATTACGGGGTTGCCCGAGACCTGGCTGCATTTTATGCTTTGAAAAACCCTGATGTAAAGTTGCAAAAACCTTCGGTTGAAGCTTTTACTGTTCAAAACACCAGCTTAACAATTCCTGTGATTGTAGAAAATTCAGATGCTTGTCCACGCTATTCTGCCGTTACAATTTCAGGTGTAAAAGTAACTGAATCACCTGAATGGTTGAAAAATGCATTATTAATTATCGGACTTCGTCCAATCAATAATATTGTAGATGTAACCAATTATGTGCTTCACGAGCTTGGACAACCGCTTCATGCTTTCGATGCTGATAAAATAAAAGGTGCTGAAGTTCGTGTAAAAACACTGGCTGAAGGAACTCCTTTCACGACTTTGGATGGAACTGAACGCAAATTAAATTCTGCCGACTTGATGATTTGTAACGCAGAAGCACCAATGTGCATTGGTGGTGTGTTTGGCGGACTTGATTCGGGCGTAACTGAAACTACTCAAAATGTATTTTTGGAAAGTGCTTATTTCAACCCTGTGTCAATACGTAAAACAGCTCGCCGACACGGATTGAATACCGATGCTTCGTTCCGTTTTGAGCGTGGTTGTGACCCTACAAATACTATCTATGTACTTAAACGATGTGCTTTGTTGATTCAGGAAGTAGCCGGCGGTACTATTTCAAGTGAGATAGTGGATGTTTATCCACAGGAAGTAAAACCCTTTGAAGTTGAAGTTTCATTGCATAAAATAAATACATTAATTGGGAAGACCATTGGCAGAGAAAATATCGAAACCATTTTGAATGCACTCGAAATGAAGATTGTAAGTCAGAATGAAGAAGGCTACGTGCTACATGTTCCGGCATACCGCGTTGATGTACAACGTGATGTGGATGTTATTGAAGATATTCTCCGCATTTATGGTTATAACAATGTAGAAATTGACGAAACGCTGAAATCAACCTTAAGTTACAGTTCAAAGCCTGATAGTTACAAACTTCAGAATCTGATTTCAGAACAACTTACAGCTCAGGGATTTAATGAAATTCTGAATAACTCGCTTACAAAAGGTAGTTACTATACTGACTTGACTTCATTTCCGGCTGCAAATAGCGTAAAAATCATAAACTCATTGAGTTCCGATTTGAATGTCATGCGTCAAACTTTGCTTTTTGGTGGATTGGAAAATATTAACCGTAATGTAAATCGACGCAATGCAGATTTGAAATTCTACGAATTTGGGAATTGCTACTATTTTAATGCTGACAATAAAAAAGAAGGCGAAACACTGGCGGCATATTCTGAAGATTTCCATTTGGGATTATGGCTTACCGGAGCCAAGTCTGGCCAATCATGGACAACTGCTGACCAAAAGTCGAGCATTTATGAGCTTAAAGCTTACATCGAAAATATCTTCAAACGTTTAGGTTTTGAGTTGCGAAAACTGGTTATCGGTGAATATGCGGATGAGTTGTTAAATGAAGCTCTGACGATTTACAGTCAACGAGGCAAAAAACTGGCTGTTTCTGGAATTGTTCACCCGAAAATTCGCAAAGTAGCTGATATTGACCAGGAAGTATATTTCGCTGACTTGAACTGGAATGCAATTTTATCGGAGCTTGGTAATCACAAAGTTCAATACAGCGAAATATCGAAATTCCCAGAAGTGAAACGTGACCTGGCAATGTTGCTGGATAAATCGGTAACTTTTGCCGAAATAGAAAAAATAGCTTTCGAAACTGAACGCAAGTTGCTTAAAAAAGTAAACTTGTTTGACGTGTACGAAGGAAAAAATCTGGAAGCCGGTAAAAAATCGTATGCGGTGAGTTTCTTATTGCAGGATGATAGCAAAACACTGACCGATGGACAAATTGAAAGTATTATGAAAAAACTGCTCGCTAACTTTGAAAGCAAACTCGGAGCAAAACTAAGATAGATGGACAAATCATTAGAATCAAAAATATTGCACACACCATATGCTAAACCTGATGCTTACAATGCATTGAGTATGCCGGTTTATCATTCGGCTGCTTATGAATTTGAGTCGGCTGAACAGATGGAGCTTGCATTTACAGGTAAAGCAGCTGATCATACTTATTCACGCATTACCAATCCAACAGTTCAGTACTTTGAAGATAGAGTAAAGGCAATTACAGGTGCTTTTAGTGTAACGGCACTTAACTCAGGAATGGCAGCTATTTCCAATGCCATAATAACGCTGGCAAAGTCGGGAAGCAATATTGTTACATCACGTCATTTATTCGGAAATACTTATTCACTATTCGCTTCTACACTTGAGGCATTTGGAGTTGAAATAAGGTTTTGTAACCTTACAAATGTTGATGAGGTAGAAGCACATATTGATGCTAATACATGCGCTGTTTTTCTGGAAATAATCACAAATCCACAAATGGAAGTTGTTGATTTGAAGGCTATTTCAGAAGTTGCGAAACAAAAAGGGGTTCCGGTTATTGCCGATACAACAATTGTTCCTTTTTGTGCTTTTAAAGCAAAAGAATTTGGAATAAATATCGAGATTGTTTCAAGCACAAAATATATTTCAGGCGGTGCTACAAGTTTGGGGGGATTAATTATTGATTATTGTAATTTCGACTGGCTTTCATCACCCAAATTACATGTAATGGCTAAAGAATTCGGTTCAGCTGCATTTACTGCAAAACTTCGAAAAGAAATACACCGTAATTTGGGTGCATACATGACTCCACATGCAGCCTACATGCAGACACTTGGCTTAGAAACAATTACAATTCGTTACGAACGTGCGACCTCTGCCTGCATTGATTTGGTTGTGAAGTTACAATCATTATCTGAAATAGAAAGTGTAAACTATACAGGTTTGAAATCAAACAAATTTTACGAATTAAGTAAGTCACAGTTTGGTAGTCGCCCCGGAGCAATGTTTACATTTAATCTTGCTTCACGCGAAGCCTGTTTTTCTTTCCTCAACAAACTAAAACTTATTAAACGGGCTACTAACCTATTTGATAACAAAACATTAGCAATTCATCCTGCCAGTACTATTTTCGGAACTTTCAGTCCCGAAGCACGGCACGAAATGAATGTTTCCGATAAAACCATCCGAATTTCTGTTGGCTTAGAAGATTCAACTGAATTATTCTTAGACATTAAGCAGGCCTTACATTAACTACTTAATTGACCCGAATTAATAGCAGGATTGTGATTTTTATGCTTTTCATTTTAATAAAAAGTTAATTATTATTTATGTATTATAATTATTCGTAATTATTAACAATGAAATAATGAAAAATTTGAAGGTATTTTGATTTAATAAAATATCACATAGTAATTATTGTATTTATTGGAGAAATTTAATACTACAAATTAAAGAAAATAGTATAAATATTCCAATAGCAATAAAATAATAAGTATTAGGAATCAGAGTTTTAAATAAAATTGCTGTAGTAATAAAAACTGTAGTTTGAGCTAAATTTATAATAAATAATTAAGAGAATTATTTATTGTAGAATTAATTTATTTTTGTAGTAAAATGTACTACAAATACCTGTTTATCAACTAATTAAATAATTCTATATATATTTGTCCTGTCAGTTTTGGATAGACATTTATAAAGATTTATTTTATTATGAAACGGGTATTCAGACATATTATTTTGGTTTCGATTTTAAACATCGGTACCGTATGTGTTTCGTTATCCCAAAACGGAAAACTAAATTCTAAGGCTGAATTTTCTACTGTTACTACTGATTCTCTCCCTGACGCGGGCATTAATTCAAGTGCTGAAGTTAGTATAGTAAACGGTCAATCCATTTTGAAAGTATGCAGCAATAAAACTGCTGAGGTTACTTTTACAAACATTTCTTCTACGTTAAATAATAACAAGAATTATAGTATTAACTGGGGTGATGGTTCGACAGTATTTAATGATTCAATCTGGAGTTTATTAACCCATAATTATGCGATAGGGTTCTGGACTTTGACCTATACGGTAACTTCAAAAAATGGTGCGTCCGTTACGAATATATATAATGTCTATGTAGGTTCAAATCCGGCAGTAGCGTTGGGAAGTCCCGGAAATACAGATAACTGTAGTAATGTTCCCCTTACATTCCCAATTTCAGGGACTGAAAATAATCCTCCTGGAACAACCTACACTGTAACTTTTAACGATGGCAGTAATCCTCAGGTTTTTACTCATCCTGCTCCGGCAGAAATAACCCATACGTTCACTAAAAGTTCTTGTGGTATAACCAGTTACAATGGAAAAATACCTTATGTAAACTCATTCTCTGCAAGCATAGTGGCTTCAAATGCTTGCGGAGTTAGTGCTGTAAATGTTGTTCCTATATATATATCCACTTCTCCGGTAGTGGATTTTTTGTTGCAAAAAACAATAACAGCCACAAATGCTCAGATAAATATCAGCAATACTACAACAGGTTATGTAAATGTTGGGGCAAATTGTTCGATAGTACCTAAAATTGTCTGGATAATTACACCTTCTACAGGTTTCACTCTTAAAAGTGGTACACTTGGTAACGATTTTGGACAGGATAATTCAAATTTATGGCAGAATGGTACGGATATCATTTCTCCGGTTTTCAATACTCCCGGAAAATACAATATAAAATTACGGGTTGATACCAAACGCTGTGGAAATGATGTTATTGAAAAAACTGTTTATGTAGAGGGTCCTTTAACTCCACAATTTTCACTTGATGTAAATTCCGGATGTACACCAGTTGCAGTTAATGCTGTTAATCAAACAGATTTATCCTCATCATTTTCCTCAACTACAGCATGGGATGTAACTTACTCGGCTGATAATTGTGGTAATGCGCCTGCTGAGTGGAGTTTTGCAAATGGAACTACCAAAAGCTCATCCAATCCTTCTTTCAATTTTGTAACTCCGGGCATTTATAAAATTATACTAAGCATGACCAACAGTTGTGGTACGTATACAAAAGAGCAAACTGTAGTAGTAAAGAAACGCCCTACCGCAACTATCGAAGCAATTCCTGATTTTTGTGGTACAGCTTCATTCACCCCAAAAGCAACAGTGAGTAATTGTAATGCTGAAACTGGTTCGTTAAGCTATTCATGGAGTTTTCCGGGTGGAAATCCTTCAACTTCCGATAAACTTAATCCCGGGGTAATTGTATATAACTCAACAGGTACATACAACACTTCACTGACAGTAACTAATGAATGTGGTTCGGTAACATCGACAAGCAATAATTTTTCAGTAAATGTTTTACCATTTGTAAATGATGTAGCTTCACAGTTGAAAAACAACAAACAATTAAGTGACGGCATTTTTTTCACGGGCAGCGATGAAACTGTTTATTCATGGACCAACGATAACACCAAAATAGGACTTGCCGTATCAGGAACAGGTAATATCAATCCATTTACTGTTCAAAATTCTGGAAAGTCAGTAATTATCGCCAATATCACAGTTACTCCAAAAAACAGCAAAACTTCATGTGTTGGATTACCTAAAACATTTAGCATTTCTGTAAATCCATCGGCTGATGTAAATCAACCTGCAAATCAAACCATATCTAACGGAGCTTCTTCGTTAGCAGTTCTTTTTTCAACAGCCAATAGCGGAGGAACTACCACTTATCAATGGACAAACGATACCCCAACAATCGGACTTGCAGCCTCAGGAATCAGTAATATTGATTCATTTACTGCAATCAATACTACGAATGCACCAATTGTAGCAACACTTACAGTAACACCAACATTCGAAAATGGTGGTTTAATTACAACCGGTACTTCCAAATCGTTCACTATCACGGTTAATCCTACCGCTACAATGAACCAACCTACTGATATTGAAATTTGTAACGGAACAACTACAGCTGATTTAGTTTTCACTTCAATCATCGGAACCGGAACTTTAAAATACAATTGGACTAATGACAATAAAAGTATCGGATTGGCTGAAACTGGTGTTGGATCAATCAAAGGTTTCAAAGCAATAAATACCGATACTATTGCTCACGTGGCAACTATCACCGTAACACCGGTTTACACCTATAATGGAGTAAGCAACAGCGGTTTGCCACAAAAATTCACAATTAAAGTAAATCCGGCTGCAGTAATCACAACTCAACCACAATCGAGTTCAATCTGTCGTGGTGGAAAAGTAACACCGCTTAAAGTGATTTATGCAAACGGGGTTGGAGTTCCAACCTATCAATGGTTTTCAAATACAACAAATTCAACCATCGCTGGTACATTGATTCTGGATGCAACAACTGATACTTACTTACCTCAATCGATGATTACTGGTACAACTTATTACTATTGCATTATTACTTTCGCTAAAGGTGTTTGTTCAAGTATTACTTCGGATGTGGCAACAATATCAGTAAATAACGCTGCTGTTATTACTATCAACCCCATTGTTTTACAAAATATATGTGTTGGTGGTACAATTGAAAATCCATTGAAAGTTGAATTTAATGGCGGAACAGGGACACCTACTTATCAATGGTATTTTAATACAGTTAATTCAAAAACAGATGCAAAACTTGTAAATGGAGCAACAACTGCAACATTCAAACCAACAGCTTTTAATGAAACTGGTCATTATTTCTATTTTGTTGAAGTTTCAATGTCGGGCGACGGTTGCGGATCTGTATTCAGTGATATTGCTGAAGTAAATGTGGTTGCTGACCCCATAGTTGTAAATCAACCCTTGACAACACAAACAATCTGTCAGGGAACAAAATCAAAAAAATTATCAGTTCAGGTTACGGGTGGTTTGGGAAATTACAACTATCAATGGTACGAAAATACCGTGAATGATAATTCGACGGGGAAGCTTATTGTTGGAGCAGTTTCTGACGAATTCTTACCTTCTACTGAAAAAACAGGTACAATGTATTATTATTGTTTGATTACACAGGAAAATGGTTTGAATTGTGCTGTTTGTAGTTCAACCGCTATTGTTATCGTTAATCAAATTCCGGTAATTACTAAAAATCCGGCTTCGAAATCACTTTGTCAGGGAGATAAACCTGATTCGTTAAGTGTATCCTATAATTACGGTGTAGGTTTAGCTTCCTATCAATGGTATTCAAATTCAACCAATTCAACAAGCAATGGATCAATAATTTCCGGCGCAACAAAACCTACTTATGTTCCGTTGGCTGACGTTCTCAGTAAAACCTATTATTATTGTGTAATTAGTTTTGAAACTGGTGGAATTTCAAAAATCGTTTCGGATGCGGCCTGTATTACTGTGAATCCGATTGCTGTAATTTCAAAACGCGAAGCATTAATTTGCAGCGGAACATCATTTTTTGTAATTCCGGTTGAACAAAATGGAGATATCGTTCCTGAAAATACAACTTACACCTGGTCTAATCCTATTCAGAGTCCTTCAAATTCGGTACTTGGAGCAAACCTGCAATCAATTCCTGTTTCAGAAATTTCGCAGAAGCTGTTTAATCAAACCGACAGTATAGCCACTGTTATTTATACAGTTACTCCCGTAACCGGTTCGTGTTTTGGCGAAAGTTTCAAAGTAACTGTAAAGGTTTACCCAATGATTAAACCTAATGCCATAGTAAAAAACGTTAGCTGTCACGGTGCTAACAACGGATCTATTCAAACAAATATTTCAGGTGGTGTACCTTTTAATAAAGTTCAAAAGTATGAAGTAACTTGGACTGGACCAACTGATTTTACTTCAAAGGAAAATGATATTTCAGGCTTACAACCCGGCGATTATACTATATCTATTTCAGATGAAGGAGGTTGTCCGGTATCTTATACCTATACTATAAGCGAACCTTATGAATTGAAAATTAACACTGATTTAAAACGAGACATAAATTGTTATAACAGTCAGAATGGACAAATTTCTGTAACAGTAAGTGGTGGAACTCCTCCTTACAAATTTAACTGGACAAAGGATGGTTTAGCATTTGCCACAACCGATGATATTTCGAATTTGGATCAGGGTGTTTATTCCTTACAAGTTACGGATGCAAATGGTTGCGACATTAAAACTGCTTCATATTCAATATCCGAACCAACAGCAATTTTAATTAACATCTTAAGCCAGCAAAATAATAGCTGTTTCAACGACTCAATTGGATCAGTTTTTGTTAAAATTAGCGGTGGTACTCCGTTTGATTTGAATACTGCAACTTCAGAATACAGCTATTTTTGGACTGGTCCTAATGGATTTACAAGCAAAAGTAAGAATCTTAGCAATTTGCCAGCAGGAAAATTTCAGTTAACCGTAACCGATGCCAATGCATGCAGTCAAACATTAGTGGTTGAAATTACTCAGCCAAATGAACTTTTAGTTAAAGTGACTACAAAACTCATGACATGTTATCAGTCCAATGATGCATCTATATCTCTTGAAATTAACGGAGGAACAAAACCATACCTTGTAAAATGGAATAATATGGGGAGTGGTAGTTTTCAGGAAAATCTCGATTCGGGCGATTATACTGCAATTATTACCGATGCCAATAATTGTCAGAAGTCAATTAAGGTAAATATTCCGGAAGCTAATTTCGTAATTCATCCACTTATCAAAAATGTAACCTGCTTTGGAGCTCACGACGGCAGTATCGATTTAAATATCACTGGTGGAGTAAATCCGGTAACATTGGTTTGGGATGATAATCCGAATGCAGGCAACAAGAGAAATCAACTTGAACCTGGTATTTACAGTGTTACCATACGCGATGGTGCTCCTTGTAATATCAGAGAAACATTCATGATTTCGGAACCACAACAAATCTATATACAGTCAAAAATTGTGAATGCCTTTGATTGTGATAATCCCAATAGCGGCTCCATTAGCTTAACTGTTACAGGTGGTACTCCGCCCTACAGCTATCAATGGTCGAATGGTAGTGATTCTTTGAGTCTCAGGAATATTCCAAAGGGTAAATATGCTGTAATTATTACCGATTCGAAAGGATGTTCACAATCGGCACAATATGAAATTATCCGTCAAGCTCCATTAACTGTTTCTTTGAATGCTCAGAATGTACTCGATTTCGACAACAGCAGAGTAGCAAAACGATTTATTGCAAATGTTTCAGGAGGTTTTGCACCTTATCAACTTCACTGGAATAATGGAGTTGTTGAAGGAGTAAACAATGAGATTATGAGAACATCACAAAGCACAGTGGCTGAACTTCAGGTTACTGACAGTATCGGTTGTACGCTTAATTACTCATTCAATATTGTAATAACCGATATTGGAATTTCGTATGAAGCAATTGATTGTAGTAAATCCAGGTTCCAGTTTAACTCCAAATCAGCAATTCTTGAAGAAAATAATTACAGTTACTTATGGGATTTTGGTGATGGCGAAATATCGAATGCCCGTAACCCGATTCATAATTACAAAAAAAATGGTGAATTCAATGTTCAACTGATTATTTCAAATGGTATTTCGTCAAGTAGTTTCCAAACTGTGGTTTACGTTAATCTTGTAACAAGACTCAGATTAGATAAAGAACCAAAATTCTGTGTTGGTGATTCGGTAATAGTTTATGCTAAAGGTGCAGCATCATATAAATGGTGTAATGGTTCAATTGATGACCATATAACTATTAAAACTGCAGATGATTACAGTGTGATTGGTACCACTATTGAAGGGTGTAAGGATACATTATATTTTTCATCTGGAAGTTATGATGTGTACACCTATTCAATTATTACTGAAAATAATGAAAAAGTACCTGAAGATTCTGAAGTTCAGTTTTGGAGCGAAAGTATTCCATATTCTGCATATCATTGGGATTTTGGTGATGGTACTATTGAAGATGGAAATAGGGTTTCGCATAAATTCAAAATGAATCAACTTGGATTTTATGACATAAAGCTAAATGTGGTAAATCCTAATGGTTGTACAGAATATGCCACAAAACGAATATGGATAAAAACTCCTATTGATATGCCAAACACGTTTACACCAAATGGAGATGGAATTAATGATTTGCTTTTGAAAGGTTGGCAAATAAAACTTTTTAATCGGAATGGAATTCTGCTTTACGAAGGTAATGACGGTTGGGATGGAAACTATAAAGGTCAAGCTGTGAGTTCAGGAGTGTATTATTATCAGATTTTTTATCCAAGCGGATCAGGTATTAAATCAGAATCGGGCTATGTAAGGGTTGTCAGATAAAAACTAAATTTATGAAATTTATCAACTTTATAGTCGTTCTTATTGTGTTAACAGCAAGCCTGTCGCCTGTTCATGCTCAATATAATATCAGAATAAACAACGTTTGGGACAATTCATATTATATAAATCCTGCAGTAATTAATGACGAATACGAGGCAGCATTTAGCATTGCAGCACGTAAACAATGGATAGGATTCCCTGGTGCACCAACCACATTTTATGCAACTGGAAGTATTTATCTCCCAAAAAATAATACACAGTTTGGGTTAAAAGTATATGCTGATAATGTGGGATATAATACCATAACCAATATTTCAGGTTCATTTTCTTACGACATTAATATTGATAAACAATGGCAGTTGGATTTTGGACTTGCAGCAAGTTACCAATGTCTGTCGTATGATAGAAGTGAAGTAAGTTCGATGACATTAGATGATCCGGCTTTGTATCAAAACCTTTTACAACAAAACAATATTAATTGCGATTTGGGGTTTGAATTAAAAAATCATTCATGGCGTGTTGGAGCATCTATTCAGAATCTGTTATCTGCATTCAATAAGGATATCAACATTCTTACCAATGCAAATTACGCCTACATCGTTTATCGAAAAAAGGAAGATAAGATTGTAAATCTGCAATATGCGGTTGATGCGATTCAGTACGGCAATATTTTTCAAATGGAATTCAGTCTGACATCATTCTTTAAATTTTATGATGAACCAGATTTGTTTCATCTTGGTGTATTTTATCGCACTCAAACCGAAATGGGAGTAGTGTTGGGGTATAACATTTCCGATGCACTTAATTTAGCATACAGTTACGATTTTAATGTAAGCGGAATCAGTCAAAATACTGTTGGTTCACACGAGTTAATTGTATCCTATAAGATAAATAAGATAAATTTCAAACCGTACAGGTATTAGATTTAATTTCAACATAGTATCTGTAAATGAATTCACTTCAAATTTACGAAAAAAAATTGTTGCGGTGTTAAATAGAATTCAAACTTTTGTACGATTAATGCAACTTTCCATCCACAAAAACAAACCTTTTTCAACTTTTCTGAAAGATTCTTTAATATCATTCAAATTTTATATAGATTACATACTTTCGCTAAATTTTGTACGTTATATTATCAAATATAAAAATGAACTCTTTGAACCGGAGTCGAAAGTATTTGTCAATGTTTAACTATAATTGTTATGGTATTATCCATAATAGTTAATATTGATTTAGAATAACCTCATGATTGATTTTTTTTGTTGAATTAAGCTTTTTGAATTGTAATAAAAAGTTTGTTATTAGAAAAAAGGTAGAAAAATTGGTACTATTCTCTTAATAAACAATCGTTTGCGAAAAAAATGAAATTAAAATTTGTAAAAACACACCACGGTAATGATTTTGTTGTTATTTTTGTGCTCATTTTCGTAAACACTTGTTCAAACAATCTCAATAACATTAAAACAAAAATATAAGCAATTATCAGAAATAAAACAATTTATCAAATTAATACTTAAAAAAAACGTTATGGCAAACAATCAAAAACAAACCAAAAAAAGCAACTCATTTGCATTTGTTAAGTCTTCAGGAATGATCATGTTAGCATGTTTTGTTATTGCAGTACTTATTTTCAAATTTATCTTCGGTGATGCATCTCACTTCGAAGGCGGTTTATCAGAAGGACATCCAAAACCGGGTGATTTATTGGGAACTATCTATAAAGGTGGTGTTATTGTACCTATCATTCAGACTTTATTGCTTACTGTTTTAGCATTGAGCGTTGAACGTTTTTTTGCAATCAAAACAGCTCAGGGTAAAGGTAAATTGGTGTCATTTGTTGAAGATATTAAAGCCAACCTTTCAAAAGGAGATTTGAAATCAGCAAAAGAAGTTTGTGATAAACAACAAGGTTCTGTTGCAAATGTTGTAAATTCCGCATTAATCAAATATGCTGAAGTGGAAGAAGACAAATCATTATCCAAAGAACAACAAATTCTGGCTATCCAGAAAGAAGTAGAAGAAGCAACTGCGCTGGAACTCCCAATGTTAAGCCAAAATCTTCCTATTATTGCAACAATCACTACATTAGGTACTTTGATGGGTCTGTTGGGAACTGTAATCGGTATGATTCGTTCATTTGCCGCGTTAGCTGGTGCTGGTGGTACTGACTCTATTGCACTTTCTGCTGGTATTTCTGAAGCACTTATCAACACGGCTTTCGGTATCTTAACCGGTGCGTTGGCGGTAATTTCGTATAACTATTTTACAAGCAAAATTGATACAATTACTTACTCAATTGATGAAGTAGGTTTCTCAATTGTTCAAACATTTGCTGCAACTCACAAATAATTCACCTAAAATAAAGCGAAATTATGTCTAAAGTAAAAGTAGCAAGGAAAAGTACCCGTATCGACATGACCGCTATGAGCGATGTGACCGTACTGCTGCTGACTTTTTTCATGTTAACTTCAACGTTCGTGAAAAAAGAGCCTGTACAGGTAACAACTCCCGCGTCAGTATCAGAAATCAAAATACCTGAAACTAACATTCTGTCAATTCTTATTGACCCAGTTGGAAAGGTATTTATGAGCATGGATAAACAGGGCGATATGGAAGAAACCTTGACCAAGGTGGGCAAAGATTATGGTGTGACATTTACTCCTGAAGAAATAAAGAAGTTTAAAGTGTCTTCCACATTCGGAGTTCCGATAAAAAAAATGAAGGATTATTTGGCATTGAAAGCTGCTGATCAGGATAAAGTGCTTGCAACATTAGGCATACCTACAGACAGTCTTGATAATCAATTTAAATCTTGGGTTAAAAATGCAAGAGCAACAAATCCTAATTTCCGAATCGCTATAAAGGCAGATGCAAAAACACCCTATAAAGTAATTAAAGATGTAATGACTTCTCTGCAGGATTTGAGAGAAAACCGTTATAACCTGATTACATCATTGAAGAACGAAACTGCTAATAAATAAGAAATCATGTCCGAAATACAAACTAACGACACCGGCGGAAAGAAAAAAGGCGGTCACAGTAAACAGAAGAAAATCAGTGTTTTCGTTGATTTTACTCCCATGGTAGATATGAACATGTTGTTAATTACATTCTTCATGTTATGTACCTCGTTGAGTAAACCTCAAACAATGGAAATCAGTATGCCAAGTAATGATAAAAAACTTAGTAAAGATGACCAACCACCCGTAAAAGCATCACAAGCTATTACACTGGTTTTGTCGGGTGGCGATTCAGTTTTTTATTATGAAGGATTACCTAATTACAAAGATTATAAGTCGTTGAAATTAACGTCCTATAATGCTGATGGTATAAGGGAATTTCTTTTGAAACGTAATACTGACGCTGTTATCAAAATCAACGAACTGAAAGAGAAAAAAGCTCAACTGAAAATTTCACAAGTTGAGTACACTAAACAAGCCTCTGAAATAAAGGGTGGAAAAAATACACCGGTTGTAATTATAAAGGCTGCCGACAAGGCAACGTATAAAAATCTGATTGATGCACTGGATGAAATGCAGATTTGCAACATCGGAAAATATGTAATAGATAAAATTACTCCAAGTGAAAAGTTCCTTATCAAGAATTATCAGACTAAAGGCGCACTTTCTGCGAATTCAGCAAAATAATTAAACGCCTAAAAAATAAAACAAAATGGCTAAAATAGATTTAACATCCTTGGAGTGGCGTGAACTTATTTTTCAGGGTAAGAATAAGGAATACGGTGCATACAAAATGCGCAGTGATTCTGACAGACGACACAATACCTCTATTATGATAATAGCGGTTGTGGCAGTTGTTGGATTCAGTCTTCCACGACTTATCGAAATGGTTAAGCCAAAACAAGTAGATAAAGTAACTGATGTTACCACTTTTGCAAAATTAGAAAAAGCTGAAGTAAAAAACGACATCAAAAAGGTAGAACCTGTTGAACCACCACCAGCTTTAAAAAGTTCGATTAAATTCGTTGCGCCAGTCATCAAAAAAGATGAAGAAGTAAAGGACGATGAACAAATGAAAAGTCAGGAAGAGCTGAATAATACCAAAATGGCAATTTCGGTAGCCGATGTAAAAGGTAATGATGAAGCGAATGGAAAGGATATTGCTGATATAAAACAAGCAGTAACACAAGATGAAGTTGAAACTGTTTATCAGGTTATTGAGCAAATGCCTCAGTTCCCTGGTGGTGATCAAGAACTTCTTAATTATATTAACAAAAATATCAAATATCCGGTTATTGCACAGGAAAATGGTATTTCAGGAAAAGTAATCCTGCGTTTTGTGGTTTCAAAAACCGGTGCGGTCGATAGGGTTGAAGTGGTTCGCTCACTTGATCCGGCCTGCGATAAAGAAGCAATAAGAGTTGTAAAATCTTTGCCAAAATTTATTCCAGGCAAGCAGAATGGTGTAAATGTATCAGTATGGTACACATTACCGGTTACTTATAAATTAGAGTAGATATACAAAATCTTTTGTTCCTGAATAAGCGTATTCAGGAACAATAATTTTCCCCGGTTCATTTAGTTCAGATTGTTTAACTTTAAAAGATAAATAAGATGGCTAAAATTGATTTAACGTCATTTGAATGGCGTGAAGTTGTTTTTCAAGGTAAAAACAAAGAGTATGGCGCGTACAAAATGCGCAGTGATTCTAATCATCGACACAATGTTGCAATCTTGATTGTTGCAGTCGCTACAATTGTTGGAATTAATATTCCACGATTTACATCAATTTTTAAACAGAAAGCAGAGGTTGAATACAAAGACCCCTACAAGTTTATGAATATTGATGATTTAAAAGATGATAAAAAAATAGAGGAGAAAGTTATTAAACCAACTCCTCCACCACCAGATTTAATCAAAACTATCAAGTTTGTACCGCCAAAAATTGTTGAAAATGAAGATATTCGTGAAAATGAAGGAATTAAACCACAATCTGAACTGAATGTTTCACCAGTAAGAATTTCCACAGTTGAAAATTTGGAGGGTTCTTTAACGGGTAAAACTGAAAACCCTATTCTTTCAGGATCAGGGTCAGGAACTGGTGATGGCGATGATAATACTATTCAAACTTACATTGAACAGATGCCTGTTTATCCGGGAGGAGAACAGGAATTGCTGAATTTTATTGGTATAAACCTAAGGTATCCGGTTATTGATCAGGAAAACAATGTTCAGGGAAGAGTGGTTTTACGATTCGTGGTAACAAAGACCGGAACAGTTGATAAAGTAGAAGTTTTACAATCATTATCCCGAAGTGCCGATAATGAAGCTGTCAGGGTAATTAAATTGCTTCCTAAATTTATACCTGGTAAACAAAATGGAAAGAATGTTTCAGTATGGTTCACATTGCCGGTAACATTTAAATTACAAGATTAGAATTAATGTCAAAATTTAAATTTTTATCTTTCTTTTTTTTAGTAGTCTTATTTTCTTGTCAGAATAAGGTTAAGGACAAATTTACTGATACTTATACATCGGGAATAATTCCGATTGCCGTTGATGAAAATTTCAAACCAATAATTAAGGAAGAAATTGATGTTTTTTTAGCATTGACTCCAAAAGCAACCATTAATCCAATCTATACCACAGAGGTTAATGCTCTTAATTTATTATTAAAAGATAGTGTCCGGTTGGCAATCACCACCCGGGCACTTTCTCCGAAAGAAGTGAATTACCTCAACAGTAAATCTTTTTATCCTCATTCCTATAAATTTGCGCACGATGGACTTGCTTTGATTGTAAATAAAAACAATCCTGACACAATGATTACAGTGAGCAACATTAGAAAAATTCTGATGGGTCAGGTTACTAACTGGAATGATATATTTCCTAAATCTTCACTTGGAAAATTCCAAATTGTATTTGATAACCAAAATTCAAGCACAATACGCTATGCAATTGACTCTATTTGCAATGGAAAAAGTCTTTCAAAGAAACTTTTTGCACAGAATACAAATCCTGAAGTAATTGATTTTGTTTCACGTACCCCTAATGCGATTGGTGTAATCGGAGTTAACTGGCTAGGCAATAAAAAGGATACGACCAATCTTTCATTCAGAAATGAAATAAAAGTTATGGCTATAAGTGCTGAGTCAGACGCTACGTTGGCAAACAGTTATAAACCATTTCAGGCTTATTTGTTTTACGGGTATTATCCATTAACCCGGTTTGTCTATGTGATTTTAAATGATCCTCGTGGATCTTTGCCTTCAGGATTCACCTCATTTCTTACCTCAGACCGTGGACAACGCATTATTCTGAAATCGGGATTAGTACCAGCTACACAACCGGTTCGTGTTGTGCATATTAAAGATGAACAATAATTAATATTTACTTATAACACAAGCTACATGAAACGTAACTTTTTATTTATTTTACTTGCAGTGATTGCTGCAAATCTTTCAGCTGCTGAATCTGCTCAGGGAATTGCTTATTATAAAGCAGGTTTTCCTCAGGTAGCAAAACCGCTTTTATTGAATGAATATGCAACCGACACCTTAACCCGTTCAGAAACCTGTTTTTATCTTGGTAATATATACTTTGGCGAAAACAAATCTGATTCAGCTGCTATTTATTTTAAAAAAGGCTTGATTGGAAAGCAAGTAAATGTGTTGAATACTATTGGTTTAGCAATGCTTAAAGTTAAATCAAATCCTAAAGAGGCTGATGCAGATATGCAATCTGTCTTAAAATTATCTACAAGTAGAAAAAATTCAGATTATTTTATCGCTGCTGCCAATGCGTATCTTTTCAATGGAGAAATAGAACAAGCTTCGAATTATATGGAAAAAGCTAAAAACATTAAAGTTAAGAGTGCTGCTCTGGCTGTTTTAGCTGGTGATATTGAACTGGCTCGTAAAGATGTCGGTAAAGCTTGTGGTAATTATGAATTAGCTATTTCTTACGACGATAAGTGTAAAGAGGCTTATATTAAATATGCCCGTGCTTATAAAAATGTGAATACTCAACTTGCAATTGAAATGTTGAATAACCTGAAAGCAAAAGAACCAGCTTTTTTGTTAGCTGACAAAGAGTTAGCAGATATTTATTATGCTAATAATAATTTTGATAAAGCAGCAGAATTGTATGGAAATTATTTAAAGTCTGGAAATTCGAGCGTATCCGATTTGACCAAGTATGCTATGACTATCTTTCTGAATAAAGATTATAATAAATCGTTAGAAATTGCCAAATTAGGTCTACAGAAAGACTCTCGAAATCCTGCATTTAATCGTTTAGCAATGTATAACAACGTAGCATTGGGACAGTATAATGAAGCAATAAGATATGCAGATTTATTTTTTAATAAATCTAATAATCCTGATATTTCCTATTATGATTATACCTACTATGGTCAGGCATTAAAGTCTACGAAACAATTAGATCTGGCTATTGAACAATTTAAAAAAGCACTGAAACTAGATTCAACTCAAATTGGTTTTTGGAAAGATATTTCGGATATGTATGCTGAGAAACCTGACTATCCAAATGCAATTACAAACTACTTAAAGTATATGCGGGCTTTGAGTGAAGATAAAAAAACTTCTGAAGTAATTATTTCCCTAGGTAAAATGTATTATAATTATAGTAGTTTAGAGTCTACTCCTGCCGACATAAAGAAAAGTTTATTTTTAAAAGCTGATACTCTTTTTGCACAGGTTGCAACCCTTGAACCTACAGGATATAGAGGTAACATGTGGAGAGCAAGAACTAATTTTGCATTAGATCCTGAATCAACAATGGGTCTTGCAAAGCCATTTTACGAACAAACATTAACATTGGTTGAAACAAAGGCTGATATAAGATTTAATCCTGTTATTCTTGAATGTTCGCGTTACTTAGGATATTACTATTTCCTGAATAAAGATTATCCTCAATCAAAACTTTATTGGAATAAAATTTTGGTAATAGATTCAAAGAATGAATTAGCTTTAAAAGCTATTGATGGCATTGATAAAGCAATGAAAGGGAAAAAATAATTTTGTAATTATGTACTGAAGCTGACTTTTTATATCAAGAGTCAGCTTTGTTTTTTGCTCACTATTGATTGAAGGTAATTGAATATAAAGTAAATATGTAAATCAAATAGAAATATTAATTTATCGTTAAAGTAGTTAATAATATATTCTTTTATAAACAAAATAAAAATAAAAACTAAAAATATAGTATTTTTGTCTTTCAGTGAGTTGGGAATTAGTTCGGAAATCAACTATCAAAATAGTTTGAACTTGATTATGAGATTTATTTGTCAATATAAGTTGTCAGACAATTATCACTTGGATTAATTTTTTGAAGTGTTTTAATAAAATTTCAATATGGATATTTTGAAATTGCTAAAATTTAGAAATAAATCAGATATTGCTTTAAAATCATTATCAATTGACAATAAATCGAAGGATTCTTCAAATATAGTTGAACGAGTTAATCAATTTCAATCAGGCTCACAAATTAATGGTCAATTAGTCAGTCAAAACAGTTGTTATTTTAATGGAATAATTAACGGTAATATTGAAATTCATAACAGACTTGTATTGGGAGAGAATTCGGAAGTTGTTGGTGATGTTTATGCAAAGAATTTACTGATTAAAGGAAAAGTAAAGGGGAATATTATTGTTGAAAATAAAATTATTCTTAGCAGTAGTTCTAATATTACTTCAAATAGTTTGTACACAAATCTGATTGAAGTTGAAAACGGTGCTGTGTTAAATGTAGGTAATCTTGTAATGCAGACCGCAGAAAAAAATGCTTTATTATTTCCAAAATTACCTATTTTTGCTGTTAGTGAAGCTCCAAGTTATGCTACAATTAGCAAACCGTTGAATACGAATATTTCGC
Organism: Paludibacter sp.; assembly: GCA_037134195.1. Taxonomy (GTDB): domain Bacteria; phylum Bacteroidota; class Bacteroidia; order Bacteroidales; family Paludibacteraceae; genus Paludibacter. The sequence goes on from JBAXMR010000019.1 coordinate 51,321, forward strand.
ATGAGATTAATTCGTCAAATGATGATGATAATACTTTCTTTTTTAAAATTTTTCAGAATCAATAAAAAAACAATATTTATAAAAATCAATAAAAAATGGAAAAGTCTTTTATTATTCCCAGCGTTTTCGAAGAAAACTCAATGCTATTTTCTAAAGTCGCAGATAATTTCATTGATGGAATACGAATAGTACATTTTAAGGAAAAAGATTATATAATCGGTAACCTTGCTCTAAAAGAAGGTGTTGCTCCCCATAAGCTTATAAATAGTTCTGCAGAAGATGTAGACTATCAGTTGTTGGCTCATGCAGCAATCCTGACTTCTTCAATGGGAAGTTTTAAAAAGCTGGAAGTAACAATTGGTTTCCCAAACACTACTTATCAGCTATACAAAAAAAATGCTGAAAAATTCTTTCAGGGGAATCACACTATTTTCTTCGATGGACGTACATTTGGTAAAGATGAAATTGAAAAAGTTGAAATTACGGTAGATCAGGTAAATGTTATAACTGAAATTGAAGGTTGCAGCATCGCAGTAAGAAATACATTCAACGAAAAGGAAGATTTTTTCATTGCAAGTCTTGGATTTGGAACCTTCGAAACTGCTCTTTCTACAAACAGTGGTATAGTTCATCGTACAGCTTATAGTACCAAAGGTATCTCTTATGCAGTCAATATTCTTGAAAATGAACTTTCTAAAGATTATTATCTAAATATGCTTACCGATCAACAGATTGAAAGAGCATTTCAGAGAGGATTGATTGTTTCGAACCGCAAGAAAATTGATATTACGGATACACGTGCAAAAGCTTTAAAAAGTTATTACTCAGAAGTTATTTCACCAGCAATCCGAAAAAAATTCAATGATGAAGATTATGTAAATTGTAAAAAGATATATCTTGCAGGAGGTGGTGCAATGTATCCTGAACTTGTAGAACTTTTCAAAAAAGAATTTCAGGATGTTCTTGATGTTGTGGTTTATCCAGATCCATTCATGTGTGCTTCAAAAGGATATTGTTTGAATTCATTAGACAAAGCAAAAGTAAGTGATTCAGAAAAAGTGGAAAGAATAGCTTATGTTGGAATAGATTTAGGAAACTCAAATACAGCTATTGTTATTAATACAATTGACTAATATAAAAGTTAAGTTTTAATATTGTAAAGGCGGATTTTATTATCCGCCTTTTTTGCAAATTAAGGGCTTTTCATTCAACTAAATTTATGTTGAAATGCCTGATTCTGTAATTATTTTGTAATTTTGTCATTTTATAATGTCATAATTACAGTCTTTGTTTTGTAGTGTTATGCAACAATCTGAAATTCAATTAGTAAAACAACGTTTTGGAATTATAGGAACTTCTGAATTACTCAACAGAGCAATTGATATTGCTGTGCAGGTAGCTCCTACTGATTTATCGGTTCTGATAACTGGTGAAAGTGGTGTTGGAAAAGAAAATTTTCCACAAATTATTCATCATTATAGTCACCGGAAACATGGACCTTATATTGCCGTAAACTGTGGGGCTATTCCAGAAGGAACTATTGACTCAGAACTCTTTGGACACGAAAAAGGCTCTTTTACAGGAGCTACAGCCGATAGAAAAGGCTATTTTGAGGTTGCCGATGGTGGAACAATTTTTTTGGATGAAGTAGGTGAGTTGCCATTATCTACTCAGGTTCGGCTTTTAAGAGTTTTGGAAGCCGGTGAATTTATCAAAGTAGGTTCCTCGAAAACTCAGAAAACAAATGTACGTGTAGTTGCAGCAACTAATCTGAACATGTCACAAGCAACACATGAGGGAAAGTTCCGTGAAGATCTTTTTTATCGATTAAATACCGTTCCAATTGCTATTCCGGCACTTAGGGATAGAAAAGAAGATATCGTACTGTTATTCAGAAAATTCGCAGCTGATTTTGCAGAAAAATATCGAATGCCTGCTATTAAACTGACTGACGATGCAAAACAACTTCTTTCCAGTTATTACTGGAATGGAAATGTTCGCCAGTTAAAGAATATAACTGAACAGATATCTGTCATAGAACAGCAAAGGGATATAAATTCACAGATTCTCCGAAATTATCTGCCTCAGGATGAAGTTGAACGATTTCCTGCTTTATTATCTGGCTCAACTAGCGACAAACGTACTTTTAATAACGAAAGGGAAATTCTTTATCAGGTTCTTTTTGATATGAAAAAGGATATGAACGACTTAAAGAAACTAGTTCACGATATAATGAATAATGAACCTGTTGATCTTCAGAATACAAATCTGAATTTTCAACCAACATTCATTAATCAAACCGAACCTTATTTTAATTCAACTAATCTGGGAGTTGAGTTAATTTCGGACAAAAACCAGAATCTTGAAGATGTCCAGATAAGTAATAAAACAGAAGATATTGAAGATTATCAGGATGCTGATGAATATCATGTGCTCGAATCGACTTCAAAACCAATTACTTTAGCCGAAATGGAGAAGAAAATGATTTCCGATTCGGTTAACAAATTCAAAGGTAAAAGAAAACTTGCTGCTAAAGAATTAGATATTTCTGAACGAACTTTATATCGTAAAATTAAAGATTATGGTCTTGATGATCTATAGCTTATAAATTAGTATGAAAAAAATTAAATCGAAATTGTATGTTTTTTTGATAGTTATGTTAACGGGAGCTTTGATGTATTCCTGCATAATTTCCTATAAGTTTAATGGTTCTAATATCGATTACAACAAAACCAAAACAATTTCGGTTGCTGATTTCCCAAATATGGCAGAATTGGTTTATCCACCATTATCACAACAATTTACCGAAACACTGAAAGATGCCTACTCTAAACAAACTCGTTTACAATTCACCAAAAAAGGTGGTGATTTGCATCTTGAAGGCGAAATTGTAGGTTATCAGTTAACTCAAATGGCTATAAGTGCTGATACATATTCTTCTCAAACCAAATTGACAATCACAATTAAGGTTCGGTTCTCGAATAACAAAAACCCACAGGATGACTTTGAAAAAACATATTCGGCTTTTCAGAATTTCGACAGTAGTAAGATGCTTACAGATGTTCAGGATGAACTTGCAAAAACAATGATTGCAGAGATTGTTGATAATATTTACAACGATACGGTTGCTAAATGGTAATTTCTGAATAATACGCAACAATGACACATCGGGAATTCATATCGTTAGTTAAACAGCCAAATACAGTGAATTCTGAATATGTTGATGTTTTGAAAGAGATGGTTGAGAAATATCCATTTTTTGTGATGCCCAGAATATTACTTACTTACGCCTATATTCAAGCAAATGATGTTAATTCCAAGGCTTATATAAATGAAAGTACAGTCTATTGCTCTGACAGACAATGGCTTTATAATTATGTTTATCCTGAAAAAATAACTTTAGAGCAGCCGATTCGGCATGAACGAAACAGTAAAATATCGGGCAATTATTTCGATATGATTAATACCATTGAGTCTGAAGGAGGCGATTCAAAGCAGTCTTTGAAAGAAATGGCGAGGAAGCTTAAAGAAGCAAGAGCTATCGTAATAAAAACCGAAGTAATTAAAACACCCAATCATGAATCATTGCCAATTTCTGTAAATGACGTTATTATTCACGAAGATAACCCGATTCTAAAAGTTTCTGTTGATACTAATGAGGAAATATCCGAGATAAATGCAAAAAAATTCATTTCTGAACGAAAATACGTTGAAGCAATTGAAATATTGAAGGCATTATATTTGAATAATCCGAAAAAAAGTATTTACTTTGCAGACCAAATTCGATTTTTAGAAAAAGTAATTATAAATTCAAAAAAATAAAAAAATATTATGTACATTATTCTCATTATCTTAATTGTAATAGCTTCAGTCTTACTGACTTTGTTTGTATTAGTACAAAACTCAAAAGGTGGAGGACTGGCCGCAGGATTCTCTTCGTCAAATCAGATAATGGGCGTGCGTAAAACTACTGATTTTGTAGAAAAAATGACTTGGGGTCTGGTTATCACAGTTGTAGTACTTTCAGTAGCTGCAGTTGGTATTCATAAACACGAACGTGCAGCAAATCCGAACGAATCGGAAATAAATAAAGAACAGGTTCAACGACAGAAACAAGCCGATCCAAATATGGCTGCTCCAAATTTTGGTGGAAATACTCAACAAGCACCGGCAAAACCTGCTACTCCAGCTCCAGCAAAAAAATAAATTGTATCAGCAATGATTGATAAAAAGCGTATCAAATTGTATGATACGCTTTCTTTTTTTGATATAATCAGTATACTACCAGGATTGATTTGCAGAGATTACTGTTTTAAACGATTAATATTCTAAAACAAAAATATCAGCCATATATTTATGATTCAAATAGATGATACAATTGTCAGCATGGAGTTATTAGACGAAAAATTCGTCTGTGATTTAACTATATGCAAAGGAATTTGTTGTATTGAGGGAGATGATGGCGCACCACTCGAACTTGAAGAAATCGATAAAATTCAGGAGATTCTTCCACTTATTTGGGGCGATTTGACTGAAATCTCAAAGGAAGTGATTAAGAAACAGGGAGTTTCATACATTGATGGAGATGGAGAACCTGTAACTTCGATAGTGAATGGTGCTGAATGTGTTTTTACTTATACCGATAAAGATGGAATATGTAAATGTGCTATTGAAAAGGCATTTCGTGAAGGGAAAACTGATTTTTATAAACCAATCTCGTGCCATCTGTACCCCGTTAGGCTGCAAAAATATCACGATTTTATGGCGGTTAACTATCATCAATGGAATGTTTGTAATTGTGCGAGAAAACTTGGAAATAAATTAAATGTTCAGGTTTATCAGTTTTTGAAAGAACCATTAATCAGAAAGTTTGGAACTGAATGGTTTGAACAATTAGAAATTGCCGATTATGAGTTGAAGTCAGATAAAAGTTTGTAAAGAAAAAAGTTTGAAAAGTAATTTCTTACAGACATTACTTTTCAACTTTCAAACTTTATGAACTTTAAAAACTAAGCACAAATATGAATAGAGTAAAAATTGAAATTATAACCATTGGAGATGAAATTCTCATTGGTCAGATAGTTGATACAAATTCCGCATGGATGGCTACAGAGTTGAATAAATTCGGTTTTGAGCTGGCTCAGATTACATCAGTTCATGATAATGAGCATCATATTGTTGAATCGCTCGATTTAGCATTAGGCAGAGCAGATGTGGTTCTGTTTACCGGTGGTATTGGTCCTACTAAAGATGATATTACCAAGCAAACTTTGTGTAAATATTTCAATACTAAACTCGTTTTTGAAGAGTCGGTCATCCGAAATATCGAGCAATTATTCTCAACCCGACCGGGCTTTACAATAAATGAACTGACTAGAGCGCAGGCCATGGTTCCCGAAAACTGTACATTGATTCAGAATGTAGTTGGAACAGCACCGGTTACCTGGTTCGAAAAAAATGGAAAAGTAATTGTTTCTATGCCTGGAGTGCCTTATGAGATGAAAAATGTGATGTCGACCGAGATTATTCCACGTTTGCAGAACCAGTTTAAAACACCTGTTTTGCTTCATAAAACGGTTCAGGTTTATGGTTATGGCGAATCAGCTCTGGCACTTTTGATTGCTGATTGGGAAAATGAGTTGCCTGATTTTATCAGTTTGGCCTATTTACCGAATTCAAGAATTGTCAAGTTACGTTTGAGTGGCATTTCTGATGATATGCTGGCACTTGAATTTGCGATAAATCAACAAATTGATAAACTTCATCAAATTCTTGGCAATGCAATTGTAGCTTTTGAAGATTTGCCGATGGAGAAAATTGTCTCTGAAATATTGAAATCGAAAGGACTGACACTGTCAACTGCAGAAAGTTGTACTGGTGGAAATATTGCTCACCAACTGACTCTAATTCCCGGAAGTTCTGAATTCTTCAAAGGCTCTGTAGTGGCTTATTCCAATGATATTAAGTCTGGAGTGTTGGGCGTATCAGCCGAAGATATTGAATCGCAGGGTGCAGTTAGTCAAACTGTGGTTGAGCAAATGGCAAAAGGCATTCGCAAATTAATGAATACTGATTTTGCAATTGCAACATCAGGAATTGCCGGGCCAAGCGGGGGAACACCCAACAAACCAGTTGGAACTGTTTGGATTTCAGTTTGTTCCGCTGACACGCTAATAAGTCAAGAATTTAGATTCGGTTCATTGCGTGAGCAAAATATTATTCGCTCCACACAGGCTGCTTTACTGATGTTGAAAGAAATAATTTGAGATTAACTGTCAGTAAATCAGTCTTGTTTTGTTGTTTTGTGCAGAATGTCTTTCTTTTGTTGAAATTAATAGAAGAAATAATTTGCTCAAATGAAAAATATAGTGTACTTTTGCACACTGTTTTTGAGAAAAAATGTAATCAATAAAAAGAAATAGAAATGTCAAAGATTTGTCAGATTACCGGTAAAAAAGCGATGGGCGGAAACAACGTTTCACACTCAAAACGTCGTACCAAAAGAACATTTGATGTGAACCTGTTTACCAAAAAATTCTATTGGGTAGAACAAGATACCTGGATTAGCCTGAATGTTTCGGCTAACGGTCTACGTACCATCAACAAAATTGGATTAGATGCTGCCATTAAAAAAGCGTCAGAAAAAGGGTATTTATACGCATAATAAGTAGGAAAATTTCACCATGGCAAAAAAAACGAAAGAAGCAAGAATTCAGGTAATCCTGGAATGCACAGAGCATAAAGAAAGCGGATTGCCCGGAACTTCACGTTATATAACTGTGAAAAACAGAAAAAACACACCGGCACGTTTGGAGTTGAAGAAATACAACCCAATTTTGAAAAAATACACAGTTCATAAAGAAATTAAATAATATCTGAGTTATGGCTAAGAAAGCGGTTGCATCCATGCAAAAAGGGGAAGGTCGTTCCTTCGCAAAGGTTATTAAAATGGTGAAATCACCTAAAACCGGAGCTTATATTTTCCAGGAAGAAATTGTACACAACGATAAAGTAAAAGATCATTTTACTAAATAAGACTATTTCGTTGCTAAAAAATAAAAAATCCTCTCATTTTTATAAATGAGAGGATTTTTTTGTTTTTATTTATGCTATTATGAAAAAAATATTTATATTTGCATTTCTTATTTTATACTCGATTATAAAATTTATTCACCTTAAAATCTTCTAATACATAAACTATCAAAAACTCAATCTTTATGAAAAAAATTAAAATCAACTCGTTACTTTTTTGTGCATTTTTTGCACTTGTATTTTCATCCTGCGACCCTGCATTAAAGACCGATGATTTGCCGGTTGGTGCAGTTGTTGGATCAATAAAGGATGTGGATGGTAATTTTTATAGAACTATAAAAATTGGTTCACAAACTTGGATGGTGGAAAACCTGAAAACCAACAAATACAATGATGGTTCTGCTATTCCAGCTGTTACAGATAATACTGTATGGAGAAATTTAACGACAGGTGCTTGTTGCAATTACAATAATGATGCAGCAAATGCTGCAAAATACGGAAAGCTTTATAATTGGTATGCCGTAAATACCGGAAAGTTAGCTCCTGCCGGATGGCATGTGCCGACCGATGCTGAATGGACAACACTTGAAAACTATGTGAAAGCCAATCTTGGTGCTTCCGTATCTGTAGCTAAAGCTTTAGCAGCAACTACAGATTGGGATGCCTCCACAAGTGCTGGAGTAATAGGTAATGATTTGAAAAAAAACAACAGTTCCGGTTTTTCTGCGCTTTCAGGTGGCAACCGTGACAGTAATGGTACGTTCGACCACGTAGGCAACTACGGTGCCTGGTGGAGCAGTACCGAGATTGGTTCTAGCCACGCCTGGTACAGGAACTTGTACTACAGCGATGAGCACCTGAGCCAGAGCAACTACGATAAGCAGGATGGATTCTCAGTACGGCTCATTAAGGATTAATTTATTTAACTTTTTCTGCAAAAGATGAGTTTTCTAGTCTTATAGAATAATTTTTCAACGAATCCTTTCATTTTCCAAAATGAGGGGATTTTTTGTAGTGCGCCGTTCATGATTAATAACTCGGTGTGTAAGTCCACTATGGGGGTATGTAGTGACCAACAACCATTAGCTCAAGTCAAGGGAGTTCATTGTGACGTGAAATCTGAAATAATACCAAATGTATTTATATTATGACCCAAAAACTATCAGAAAAAATATAG
>JBAXMR010000020.1:0-55838 GCA_037134195.1 Paludibacter sp.
TCAACAGCGGAATGACCGATGTTACTGACGGGATGGCAGATGGTGAGTGCGGGATAGCAGATGTAACTGACGGAATGGCAGATGGCGAGTGCGGGATGACAACTTTCAACAGCGGAATGACCGATGTTACTGACGGGATGGCAGATGGTGAGTGCGGGATGACCGATGATACTGACGGGTTGGCGGATGACACCAGCGTGATATACGATGGCAGTAGCGGGATGATTGATGAAAGCTAATTTGTAAAACAATACATTATAGAACAAAAGAATAAGTTAATAATATAACAACAACCTATGAAAATAAAACTTTCACACTCTCTCATACTCCCGCTAAAATGATTTGCAATCACTGTACTATTAATCTGTGCTACTAATGTTACTTACGCACTTTCATTTAATCAAGGTAGCTTAACATTCACGACCACCAGCCCTGATATCATATACAGGGTCGAGCGATACGAAAGTCAGTTCGTTGTCTCAGCGTCTACAATCGGAAATAAAACCCAATGGAGAACCCTCATTTACACCCGTTGTTGCGTTGGGAATGATGCTATTTGTGCTTATTTATTTCCCTTGTCTGGCAACAATTGTCGCTATCAAAAATGAGACAAACAGCTGGGGTTGGGCATTATTTGCAGCAAGTTATAGTATGGTGCTGGCCGGGTTTATGGCTTTTGGTGTATTTCAACTTTTTGGATGACCCCTAACCCCAAAAGGGGAATAAGAAGAAAAAACAGTTTTTTTAGCAAGATATAATCGTACTAACAATTTGAATGGCGGTTTTGAGTTATGTTGGTTTGAGAACATACAAAACCCTGAAACGCAAACCAAGTCCTGCCGATAAATGTGGTGGATGCACGGGTTGTGCATTGAAAGTGAACACAAATTGTAAATAGGTGTTATAATAAAAAAGAAATATTTTAAGAACTGAAAAAGCATCTTAAGGAGTATGAAATTTCGAGTTCCGTTGTTGTAATTGTGAATTTATGAATTTATATTTGCAATCAGAAATTCTAAATATGTTGAAAAAAATAACCGGACAGTTTTTGATTTTGTTGCTTATTGTTCAGACACTCAATCTGAGCATAAATTCAATAGATTTCTATAAACCCATAGAGATTTCAAATTCTTCTGATAATCAGGATTATGTTGATTCAATGATTGAATTTGTTGTTGAAAACATGTTGGGGTACTCAAAAGATACTTTCCACGATAAAGCAAATGCTGATAATTTCTCCCGGCAACAGCAAAACCTGATTCATTTTGATTTAAAATGGCTACCAAATTCGCAATCTTATGTCAATAACCAGGAAATATCATTTTTGATTATTAGTATTATTCCTCAAAGTGACAGACTGATTAGCTTGTATTTCAAAGAAGTTCCTGCAAAACCACCCCAGATTCAACTGAGCTGATTCTATTTCATAGAATCTTTTTCATAACATTTCCAACATTTACTTTTTATAGTTTCTTCAGCAGAATGAATCTCTGTATTCATTTAGTTTGATTAAGCACATTTTTAATTGCTAATACCTTAGTAAATAAACTTTTAGACCTCATAGATATGATTAAAACCCATTTTTTGAAGTTTATTGTCGTGACAGTTTTCATGATAATAAGTACATATATCCGCTCTCAAACCGAAATAGGAATAAAACCTGATACAATTTACCTGAGACAAGACAGTGTAGAGCATATTTTCGTACGGAAAAACCTACTATTGCTCGCTCAGCGTTATAATATTGATGCTCAAAAGGCATTAGTGGATCAGGTCAGGTTATTCCCAAATCCAACATTGAATATCAATACAAACATCTATCAGACTGAGACAAGACGGTTTTTCCCGTTTGGGAATGATGGTGAAATCAGTGCAGGACTTTCGCAGGTAATTATGCTGGCCGGTAAGCATAACAAACAGGTAAAAATGGCATTGACGAACAAAAATATCTCTGAATTTCAGTTTTATGACCTGCTCCGAACATTGAAACATACGTTGCAAAGCGATTTTTACAACATTCATTACCTATTGCAGTCGGCAAAACTGTATGATACCGAAATTGCTTCTTTGAAAAAAGTAACAGATGCATTCGAACTCCAGAAAGGAAAAGGTTATGTTTCCGAAAAGGAAGTTTTACGTGTAAAAGCCCAGCTTTACAGCCTGCAAAGTGAATACAACGATTTGAAAAGTCAGATAAATGATGTGCAAAGCGAAATGCGGTTGTTGCTTCAAAGTAAAAATACGGTGTTGATTCCTCTGGTGGATGAATTGCAGATAAAAAGCCTAAAAGTGGATAAATATCCGTTGGCAGCGGTGATTGATTCAGCTTATGCAAGCCGTCCCGATTTGAATATTGCCCGGCTAAATACCGACTTGAGCAAACAAAACTATAGTTTGCAAAGAGCAATGGCAGTGCCTGATATGACGCTTTCGCTGGGTTATGATCAACAGGGAGGCTATGTACGCAATAATACCATGCTCGGACTTGGTTTTGATTTGCCTGTGCTAAATAGAAATCAGGGAAATATTAAATCGGCCAAAGCGATGATTAAATTCAATGAAGCTACGCTCGAAGCGACTCAGCAAACAGTACATGAACAGATTTACAGTGCCCTGCAAAAAGCCTTTGAGAATGATAAGCTGCTGAAAAGCCGTGATGCTTCTTTTGAAAAAGATTATGCTAAATTGCTGGATGAAGTGTTGAAGAATTATCAGGTGAGGAATATCTCTCTGCTTGATTTCCTTGATTTTTATGATTCATACAAACAAAATATACTTCAAATCAATGCGTTGAATTTCAACAGAGTAGCAGCATTTATTGATTTGAATTATTATGCCGGAATAGATTATTTGAAAAATTAAAAGAACAAACATATTATGAAGAAGATGAATAAAATTAAGTTGCTTGTTTTTGCACTAACTATTGTATTGACTGTTCAATCGTGCTATAAAAGTTCAGAAACAGGATCTACCTATAATTCTAAGTACATTTTGCCCGATTCGCTCGCTAAAACTCTGGTTTTTGATAATGTTCAGACCTATAAGCTGACTAATACCATCACGCTTTCCGGTAAAGTTTCGTTCAACGACGATAATGTGCTGAAAATATACCCTATTGTAAGTGGTGTAATTCAGGATATTAAAGTGATGCTGGGTGATTACGTTCAAAAGGGACAGGTACTTGCGGTAATCAAAAGCTCTGAAATGGCCGGTTTTAGTAATGATTTACTAAACGCCGAAACTAATTTGCGTATGGCACAGAAAAATCTGGATGCCACCCGGGATATGTATAAAAGTGGACTTGCATCGCAAAAAGAACTCCTTGCAACTGAAGCAACTCGTGATCAGGCTCAGTCAGAACTAAACCGCATTAAACGTGTACTTCATATCAATGGGGGTAATACAAATGGTGATTATGTAGTTCGTTCGCCTATAAGCGGCTTTGTGGTGGAGAAGAATGCCAATAACAATATGTCCATCCGCAGCGATAACAGTTCTAATTTATTTACCATTTCCGACCTGAACAATGTTTGGGTTATTGCCAATGTATATGAATCTAATATCGGCAAAGTACATGTGAATGACGAAGTTGAAGTAAATACTTTATCTTACAACGACAAGGTTTTCCATGGCAAAGTGGATAAAATCATGAATGTGCTCGACCCGACCAACAAGGTAATGAAAGTACGTGTGGTATTGCCAAATCCGGGTTATCTGCTAAAACCCGAAATGTTTGCCAATGTAAAAGTTAGCAGTCAGGAAAATAAAGAAGCACTGTGCGTGGCTTCATCCGCCGTGGTTTTTGATCATAGTCAGAATTATGTGCTTGTTTATCATACTAATGCTGACATCCGAATAGTTCCCGTGCAAGTCATTAATACCTCGGATGACCGTACTTTTATTAGCGGTGATGTAAAACCCGGCGATAAAGTTATTGCTTCGCAGACAATTTTGATATATGATGCTTTAAATAATTAAAAAACAAACAGTTGAATTATGAATAAGCTCTTAAAAAAACTGATTGCCTTTTCGCTACAGAACTATTATTTCATTCTTTTTGCAACTGCTTTGCTGCTGATTGCAGGAGTAATAACGTTCGTAAATATGCCTATTGAGGCATTTCCTGATGTGACCAATACCGAAATAAGTGTTATCACCCAATGGTCGGGCAGGAGTGCCGAAGAGGTTGAAAAATTTGTAACTACACCCATTGAAATTGCCCTCAATCCTGTTCAGAAAAAGGTGAGTTTGCGCTCTACCAGTGTTTTCGGGTTATCGTTTGTCAAACTGGTATTTGATGACGGGGTAATGGATAAAGATGCCCGCTCGCAGGTTACTAATTTGCTGGCAGGAGCTGATTTGCCTGAAGGTATTCAACCTTCTGTTCAACCGCCAACCGGACCTACCGGTGAACTTTTTCGTTATACTCTCCGAAGCACATTTCGTAGTCCGCGTGAACTCAAAACCCTTCAGGATTGGGTGATTGACCGACAAATTCGGGCTGTACCGGGAGTGGCCGATTTGGTGAGTTTTGGTGGCAAAGTAAAAACATACGAAATTCAGGCCAATCCCGAAAAACTGGCCACGCTTGGAATTTCCGCTCTCGACCTCTATGCGGCTGTAAACAAAAGTAATGTAAACATTGGTGGCGATATTATTAATAAAAATAATCAGGCTTATGTGGTACGTGGAATAGGATTATTGAATAATATCAACGAGATTAAAAACGTGGTGGTTCAGAATATCAATGGAATTCCGGTGCTGGTGAAAGATGTGGCCGAAGTGGAAGTTTCCAATTTACCCCGACTGGGTTTGGCTTCCCGTTCGGATGCTGTATTTGATAAAAACGGAAAACGCATAATAACAGATGAAGAAGATGTGGTTGAAGGTGTTGTGATTATGCGTAAAGGCGAAAATCCTTCGCAGGTAATTGATGCTGTGAAAGCCAAAATTGAAGACATAAACAAACGGGTTTTACCGAAAGACACTAAAATGGTTACTTTCTACAACCGGGAAAACCTCATTAATTATGCTTCCAGCACGGTTTTACACAATCTGTTCGAAGGTATTTTGTTGGTTACGCTGCTTATTTCGCTGTTTATGTTCAACTGGCGAACAACACTTATTGTTTCCATTGTTATTCCACTGGCATTGTTGTTTGCCTTTATCTGCCTGAACCTAATGGGTATGAGTGCCAATCTTCTTTCGCTTGGCGCAGTCGATTTTGGGATAATCATAGACGGGGCAGTCGTCATGGTCGAGGGGCTCTTCGTGGTACTCGACCGTAAAGCCCGTGAAGTGGGAATGGAGCGGTTCAACAAAATGACAAAAAAAGGCTTGATTAAAAAGGATGGAGCGCGACTGGCTAAGGCTATTTTCTTCTCCAAACTGATTATAATCAGTGGCTTGTTACCCATATTTGCTTTTCAGAAAGTGGAAGGGAAAATGTTTTCACCGCTGGCGTTTACGCTGGGATTTGCCTTGTTGGGTGCTTTAATTACTACACTTACCCTTGTTCCGGTATTAATCAGACTATTACTTAACAAAGATGTGAAGGAAAAACACAATCCTGTAGTTCATTATATGACCGAAAAACTAATGAAAGGCTTTGATTTTACCTATCATCATAAAAAAACGATGCTGATTGTAGCTTCTGTTATCATTGTTGTAGGCTTGTTTGCTTTTAAATTCCTGGGATCGGAATTTATTCCCGAACTTGACGAAGGTTCAATTTACCTGCGTGTTCAGTTGCCTTATTCCGCTTCGCTCGACAAATCCATCGAGGTATCCAAACAGGTGCGGGCTGCCATGATGCAATTTCCGCAGGTGCAAAATATTATTTGCCAGACAGGGCGACCCGACGACGGAACGGATGTTACCGGATTCTACAACAACGAATTCAACATTCAGTTATATCCGCAGGACGACTGGAAACCAAAAATCACCAAAGACGAACTGATTGACCAAATGACCAAGAAGCTGGCATTTATTCCCGGTGTGGATCTGAATTTTTCACAGCCCATTTCCGATAATATTGAAGAAGCAGTTTCAGGTGTAAAAGGTTCTATTTGTGTAAAGATATTCGGCGATTCTCTGAATTATATGGAACAAAAAGCCACCGAAGTGTATAACGTAATGAAATCTGTTAAAGGTCTTGCAGATTTAGGCGTGATAAAAAACATTGGGCAGCCCGAACTTGATATTGAACTGAACCAGCAGCGGATGGCTTTTTACGGTGTTTCTACGGCTGATGCCAATGCCGTTATTGAAATGGCTATTGGCGGAAAAGCGGCTACCATGCTTTACGAAGGGGTTCAGAAATACGATATTCGGATTCGTTTTCCGGAAGAATTCCGCAATACTTCCGATAAAATTGGAAACCTGATGATTCCGACTTCCAATAGTTCAAAAGTGCCGATTCATGAAATTGCCGACATAACGATGAAAACCGGACCCTGTCTTATTTTCCGCGATGCTAACCGGCGTTATTCGGTTGTGAAATTCTCTGTACGTAACCGTGATATGGGAAGTGCAGTGGCTGAAGCACAAGCAAAAGTTGCCAAAGCAATTAAGCTTAAGAATGGGTACGATATGATTTGGCAGGGCGACTTTGAAAACCAGCAACGTGCCGAAAAACGTCTGGCACAAGTTGTTCCGCTTAGTTTAATTCTGATTTTTGTATTGCTTTTTGCCCTGTTCGGAAATATGAAGGATGCCGGGTTAGTGTTTCTAAATGTTCCGTTTGCAATCGTGGGGGGTATTGTTATGTTGATGATTACAGGAACTAATTTCAGTATTTCGGCCGGTATCGGGTTTATTGCGCTCTTTGGAATTTGTATTCTCAGCGGTGTGTTGCTTATTAGTGCTTTCAAAGATAATTTTGAATTGCTGAAAGGACAGAAAAACCTGTTGCAGATATCAATTAGTCAGGGAGTACTAACCATGATTCGTCCGGTAATGATGACAGCTTTGATGGCTGCAATAGGATTATTGCCGGCTGCTATTTCACACGGAATAGGGTCGGAGAGTGCTCAGCCTCTGGCACGTGTGGTGATTGGCGGAATAATCTTTGCCATGTTTTTCTCGCTTCTGGTGTTCCCGCTTATTTTTGCCTGGGCGTATCGCAATGTGGGAAGTATTCATGAAAATAAAAAACTGGAAATGCTATAAAAAAGAATTGAGCATCTACACGAAGATGCTCAGTTCTTTTAAAATCTTGTATATTTCCTTTTCCTGATTATTAGATAAACTATTCCAAAGATAAGAAGCAAAATCAGTGGTGTTAGCACATTTACCAGCTGCCACATCAACCGTTCATCAGTAATCAGCCTTTTGTTCAGCAACCTTAGTTTCATTTCACGGTTTCGTAACTGCATCCAACCCTCATTATCAGCCAGATGAAGCACCGCATTCTGTATAAAATCCTTATTGCCAAACTGTTGATTCATGTAGCGGTCGAAGCCGAGAGGTATTGTAGTGCTGTCTTTAAGTGCAATTTCATTTCGGATGATATCGCCGTTAGCTACAACTATCTGGCGAGTATTCAGGCTGAGTTTGCGAATCGGATAATTAGTTGGTAAGCCTTTAGGAATCATGCGATTGGCAAAAACGGATTCAAAATTACCTTCCATAGCCACTGCAACAGGCACATAACCAACGTTGAAATAGCTTTTGTCGTTCACTTTGAATTTCTGACTTAAATCAATGGTTGCAGGTGTTCCCAAAATGTGTGTATTGTCTGAACTGGCAAGCAAAACCTGGTATTTTGCTTGTTTGTTGTCGCCTACCATATCAATTCCGGAACAAAACTCAGAATGTACCTCAGTTATATTGCGTGTAATTGGATGTTCGGGCGAAGTCAGCAACAGTGGAGCATAATAAAAAGGCATAGGTTGAAACTGAGGATTTGTACCTGCCGGAGCGACATTCACAGGAACTGAAGCACATTGAACGTCCTGAAGCAGTACCGGATTTATGCGCACACCGTATCGAAAAAGCTGATCGTTCAGATTCAAATCCTGTTCAATGGCCGGAGATTTTCCAAAAGAAGATAAATTTTCACGGGAAATCCTCACTCCATCTATCAGCCAGAGTACCCGTCCACCGTTCATAATATACTGGTCAATAATGAATTTATCCGACTCGCTGAATGCTTTTGTCGGTTTGGCAATAATTACCACTTTATAATCTTTCAGAATATCGGGATTTCCGCCTAAAATTCCCCGGTCAATCTGGAAATAGCGGCTCAGGGATTTATTCAGGTCATAGGTTTGAGCTTCAGTAAGTTCGCCATGACCTTCGATGTAGGCAATTTTATTCACTTCGGTATTTAGCAATCGGCGAATACCATCGGTAATTTCGAATTCAAGGTTCTCTATGGAGATATTGAGATTCTCCTCGCCGGAATTGCCCCTAATATTCTTAAGCAGGCAAATCTGAACTTTACGGTTTTTATACGACATTTCAAGCCATGGGAAAATAACTTTCTGAATCGATTTTCCTTCTTTATCGTGTTCATACACAGCAGTTGGTGTAAATCCGGCCGCTTCCAGTTCGGAATATTTCTTTTCCCTTTGTTCCGAACTTTCAGCCATGGATGGATTTTCGAACCTGACCTCGGCTTTCTTATCCGAATAAACCGAAAGTTCCTCTAACATTTCCTGTGTTGATTTTTTAAGTCGTTGAAAGCCCGGATTCAAATCACCATCAAGGTATATAGTTATTTTGATGGGTTCTTCTACTTTGGCCATCAGATTTTTAGACTGTTCGGATATGCTGTAGCGTTTTTCGGAAGTCAGGTCAATTCGGAAGAAAATAAAGCAGGAAAGTACAAGAATCAGCATCAGTGATACTATAAAAATGATGTTCCGGAGTAGTTTACTTTTCATTCAGTTTTGCAATTTGAATCATTGTTTAAAAGCTTACAAAGATAAGCAATTTTTCAAACGATTGATTATCTGTTTGTTTCAAAGTTATTAAACCATAATTCCAGTTTTAGTAACTCTATTGTTTGATTATCAAATTGTTATCCTTGTTTTGTGGATTGCATTTATTATTTTTGCCTTAAAAAAGCTTATTTCTTTTTTACAGTCATTTGTACAGTTGAGTGGGTGGATTTATTTTATTATCTTTGCCATTCGGTATATAAAACTAGTTGCTCTGATTAATTTTGTTGACAATCAGGATAATAGGAATAAGCGGTTTTTGGAGTAATTAAAATGAATAGTTAAAAGATAGAAATTAAAATATGGGTAAAATAATTTCGTTGGCAAACCAAAAGGGTGGAGTTGGGAAAACAACAACAGCAATCAATCTGGCGGCTTCACTTGCTTCGCTGGGTAAAAAAGTATTATTGATAGATGCTGATCCTCAGGCGAATGCTTCGTCTGGATTGGGAATAGATATCCGCTCACTTGAATTCACTATTTATGAATGTC
The DNA here is from genome assembly GCA_037134195.1 of Paludibacter sp. Taxonomy (GTDB): domain Bacteria; phylum Bacteroidota; class Bacteroidia; order Bacteroidales; family Paludibacteraceae; genus Paludibacter. The sequence goes on from JBAXMR010000020.1 coordinate 9,438, forward strand.
TGATTGATAATGTGCCACCCGTTCAGGCTATTCACCCTACTGAGGTTGAAAATTTGTTCGTGTTACCTTCACATATTGATTTGGTAGGAGCTGAAATTGAAATGCTGAATATGGACAATCGGGAAAGGGTTATGAAAAATATTCTGGCTACAGTAAAATCAGATTACGATTATTTGCTAATAGATTGTTCACCATCGTTAGGACTGATTACGGTAAATGCTTTGACAGCATCTGATTCAGTAATTATTCCGGTGCAATGTGAGTATTTTGCGCTGGAAGGAATTAGTAAATTACTTAATACAATCAAGATAATAAAAAGCAAATTAAATCCAACTCTCGAAATTGAAGGTTTTTTACTTACGATGTACGATAATCGATTGCGTTTAGCAAATCAGGTTTATGCCGAAGTGAAGAAACATTTTCAGGGTATGGTATTTGAAGCAGTTATTACCCGCAATGTGCGTTTAAGCGAAGCACCAAGTCATGGTAAACCGGTTTTGCTTTATGATGCAGAATCAAAAGGTTCGTCGAATTACATGGATTTGGCGAAAGAACTGATTGAGAAACACAAGTAATTTCAGATTAGTCAATTTTCAATTACCAATAAAATACATATTCATTGGGAATTGGGAATTGGGAATTGAAAAAAAGAATTTATGGCAAAACATATTACAGGATTAGGAAAAGGCTTGGGAGCACTTATTGATACCGAGCATATAAGTACGGGTGGTTCATCTTCAATTAATGAGGTGGAGCTTGATTTGATTTTTGCAAATCCGAATCAACCACGTACTCATTTCGATGAGGATTCATTAACGGAACTGGCAACTTCTATACGCGAACTGGGTGTTATTTCGCCCATAACATTGCGAAAAAACGATGATGGAACTTATCTCATTATTGCCGGCGAACGAAGGTTCAGAGCATCGAAACTGATTGGTCTTAAATCCATTCCGGCTTACGTGAAAACTGCTGCTGATGAGCAGGTTATGGAAATGGCTCTGATCGAAAATATACAGCGTGAAGACCTGAATGCTATCGAAATAGCACTCACATTTTACCGTTTGATGGAAGAATACAAGCTTACACAGGAACGATTGAGCGAACGAGTGGGAAAACAACGTGCAACTATTGCCAATTACCTGCGTCTGTTGCGCCTTCCGGCTGAAATTCAGATGGGGATAAAAGATAAAAAAATTGATATGGGACATGCCCGTGCTATTTTGGGATTATCCGATTCGGCTGCTCAATTGCAATTGTATGAGTTGATTCTTGAAAATGCATTCTCTGTACGAAAAGTAGAAGAATTGGTTCGTTTATATGGAGAAACCGGCAGCTTTGATCTAAAAATAAAAACTCCTGTAGTAAATCCAGTGAATAAGTTACCTGAATTTGAAAATTTGCAAGAACAGTTAAGTCAGGTATTTGGCACAAAAGTACAGTTTACATGCAACCCTGATGGTAAAGGTAAAATTACTATTCCTTTTGCCAACGATGAAGAACTTGCAGGTATAATGGAATTATTCGATAAAATATAAAAGCTTTTTCGTGTACGTAAACCGTAAGATATTTTTTCTTTTATTATTCCTGATTTCATTCGTTGTTCAGGCTCAGGTGGTTGAAAATAAACAATTGCCTCCAGATACATTGAAAAATAAACGGGTTGAAAAGGTCGTAAAACAAGCTATTCAGGCAGTAGATACTACGAAATTTAAACCTTTCAGACCCGATCCGGGCAAAGTTGTTTGGATGGCTGCTATTATTCCCGGTTTTGGTCAGATAATGAATCACAAATACTGGAAACTACCCATTGTTTACGGCGGATTTTTAGGTTGTGCTTATGCGGTTTCATGGAATTCAACCATGTATCAAACTTACCTGAACGCATACAGGGATATTGTTGATACTGACCCGGCAACAAATAGTTACTTGTTGTTAATTCCTAAAGGTAGAACGATTGACTCCTATGGTGGAACTGAAGCTTTCAAATCTATTTTAAATACAAAGCAGGAAAGTTACCGACGATATCGTGATTTAAGTGTTATCTTAACTGTTGGTTATTATGCCATTACCATAATTGATGCTTTTGTAGATGCTCAATTGTATGATTTTGATATTAGCCCGGATTTATCCTTGCGTGTTCAGCCAGCGTTATTCAAACCTGAAGTTGGATCTCCTAATGCATTGGGACTTCAGTGCAGCATTAACCTGAAATAGAATTTATGTGCATGAACATTAAACGATACAAACTATTTTTTTTACTTCTGATTCTCAGTACTCTGTGTTTGTTCTCACAAATAAAAAAAACTGAAAACAATGAGAGTAAAATTAAAACAGTTGTATCAGATTCAAGCATCAATGTTCCTGCCGAATTCGACAATACGCTTGATTTCATGCTCCAGTCCTGGGCAATCAGACATTCCACACCTTCAAACTGCCGGTCAGCCATTGATATTGTACCTGTTTCAGACTCAGTTTACAAACTAAGGCTATCGCAAATGCCCTGTCTGATGGAAATGCCCTATAATCCAGCAGTGCGTACGTTCATTGATTTGTATACCACCAGAAAACGTCGGCAGGTGGAATATCTTTTGGGTATGAGTAATTATTATTTTCCGATGTTTGAACAGGTGTTGGGTGCAAATAATCTTCCGCTTGAACTAAAATACCTTTCCATTATTGAATCGGCTCTGAATACTACCATTGTTTCACGAATGGGAGCAGCTGGACTTTGGCAATTGATGATTGGCACTGGAAGGATGTATGGTTTGGAAATAAATAGTTTGGTAGATGAACGTTTATCGCCGGTAAAGGCAACCAATGCGGCAGCTCATTTTCTGAAAGATTTATATTCTATCTACGGCGACTGGAATCTGGTTATCGCTTCGTATAATTGTGGCCCGGGCAATATCAGCAAAGCTATGCGACGGTCGGGTGGAAAGCGTGATTACTGGGCTATTTATCCTTATCTGCCAAAAGAAACGAGAAGTTATGTGCCCGTTTTTATAGCAGCTAACTATTCTATGCATTATGCTGCCGAACATAATCTATGTGCAGCTACTGTAAATATGCCGGTTCTTACTGATACTGTAATGATTCATCGACGTATTCATTTGGAACAAATTGCTGCTGTTCTCGAACTTCCTATAGAGGAAATTCGTTTACTTAATGCACAATACCGGAAAGATATTATTCCAGGCGATATAAAGCCTCATGCACTTTGTCTACCATTAAATTTGGCTAACTTGTTCATTCAAAAACAGGATGAAATTGCTGCTTATCGTGCTGACGAACTGATAAACAATCGTCGTACACAGATCGAGGTACAGCAAGCAGCCACAGAACCGGTTTTATCGGGTAAGGTAATTCATTACAAAGTGAAATCAGGTCAGACTCTGAGTTCTATAGCTGCCAGAAACGGTGTTTCGGTAAAGAAACTGAAATCATGGAATAATATCAAGGGAAATAAAGTAAAAAAAGGGCAAATATTGAAGATAGTTAAGTAATTTATAGTTAGTAGTTTATAGTCGATAGTTCCAATAAACCAAATAACCAATCACCCAATATCAATGGAAAAGTTGTATTATTCAATTTCGGAAGTGGCGGAAATGTTCAAAGTGAACCAATCCAACTTGCGCTTTTGGGAAAAAGAATTTAAGGAGCTTAAGCCGAAACGAAATGAAAAAGGCACCCGTTTTTATACACCCGATGATATTCAGTTAATCAAGCAAATAATTTATCTGATAAATGATCAGAAACTGACTTTACCAGGTGCAAAACGACGACTTGGACAAAAAAAAGATGTAATTGCTAAACAACAGGAAGTTGTTGAGCGTTTAAAAAAAATAAGAACAGAGCTACTTGGTATTTCCAGAGCATTATCTGCTGAATAATCTAATTGCTAATTTTCAATTAATAATTAATAATTTACAATGAATAAAATACCTAATAAGCTGCTGATTATCATATTGTCAGTATTTCTCATTCAATCTGCTTTTTCTCAAAAAACACCTAAAAATGTAGTTTTTATGATAGGTGATGGTATGGGGCTTGCTCAGGTTTATGCAGGAATGATGGCTAACAGAAATCATCTTGAACTTGAGCGATGCACCACTATCGGATTTTCTAAAACATATTCTGCCGATAATTTTACGACTGATTCAGGAGCCGGCGGAACCGCATTGGCGTGTGGGGTAAAAACCCGCAATCACATGATTGGAATGAACCCCGATTCAGTGGCGGTTCAATCTATTCTGGAAGAAGCTTCGAAATTCAAACTATCGACTGGAATTGTGGTTGCCTGCGCACTCACACACGCTACTCCTGCTTCGTACATTGCCCATCAGGTGAATAGGGAAATGAACGAAGAAATTGCAACTGACTATCTGAAAACTGACATTGATGTGTTTATTGGTGGTGGACGAAAATACTTTGATGACCGCACGATTGATGATCGAAACCTGACTTCTGAACTAAGAGAAAAAAAATACAAAATAGTTTATACACTCGATGAAGTAAAAGCAGTAACTCACGGAAAATTAGCAGGTTTACTCTACGAAGATCAAAATCCAGGAATGCCTGAACGTGGAACTATGCTTCCAGATGCTACTCAAACCGCTTTAAACATTCTGAGCAATAATAAAAAGGGATTTTTCCTGATGGTGGAAGGTTCCCAAATCGATTGGGCTTGCCACAACAATAATTATGTTCAGTTAATGAAGGAAATGCTCGATTTCGACCAAACCATTGGTAAGGTATTGGATTTTGCAAAAAAAGATGGAAATACGCTGGTAATAATTACTGCCGACCACGAAACCGGTGGAATGACTATTATTGATGGTGAGGTAGGTACAGACAAGCTGAAAGTGTTATACAGTACCAAAAATCACAGTGGAGTTCCTGTTCCGGTGTATGCTTATGGTCCAGGTTCTGAGAATTTTAGCGGTTTTATGGAAAATATCAGTTTTAAAGCTAAAATTGAAAAACTGTTGAAATTTAAAAAATAGGTTACTCAGGAAATCACCTCAATTCTTTAATGGCAAAAGTTTCCTCATAAAAGAGTATAGTAGTTATGATTATTTTGTGAACAATAATTTGGGCTCAAAAACAGGAATAACTTATAACTTTTACCTTACTTTGAATAAATATCCCTTAAGATATTACTTATTTACCCAAACATTTCCACATCTTCTTTGCTAATCATATTACCACCCAGAATGATTAAACGTTCCACAACGTTGCGCAATTCTCGAATATTTCCTGTCCATAAGCGACTTTGAAGTAATTCTATAGCTGGTGTTTCAAATGTTTTTGGTTGTATTCCCTGCTCACCGCAAATAAGTTCGCAGAAATGTTTTACAAGTAATGGTATGTCCTCTATCCTGTCACCCAAAGCGGGAACATAAATTGGAATTACATTGAGGCGATGGAATAAATCCTCACGAAAATTACCAAGTTCGATTTCTTTTTTGAGATTTTTATTTGTAGCAGCAAATACTCTGACATTCACTTTAATGCATTTGTCGCTTCCCACACGGGTAAGTTCGTTCTCCTGCAAAACACGAAGGACTTTGGTTTGTGCTGAAAGGCTCATATCGCCTATTTCGTCCAGAAATATTGTTCCCCCATCAGCTTGTTCAAATTTCCCAATGCGTTGTTTTATGGCTGAAGTGAATGATCCTTTTTCGTGTCCAAACAATTCGCTTTCAATTAACTCTGAAGGTATTGCCGCGCAGTTTACCTCTACAAACTGAGCGTCAGTTCGGTTACTTCCTTCGTAAAGCAGACGGGCAACAATTTCTTTCCCAGTTCCGTTTTCCCCGGTTATCAGCACGCGAGCATCGGTGGGTGCAACACGTTCAATCATCATTCTGACTTTCTGAATAGCAGGTGATTCACCAATCATTTGGTGGCGTTTGGCAATTTTCTTTTTAAGCGTTTTTGTTTCAGTAACCAGGGTATTTCTCTCAAGGGCATTCCGAACTGTTATAAGTAGTCGGTTCAGGTCAATAGGCTTGGTAATAAAATCGAATGCTCCTTTTTTTATACATTCTACAGCAGTTTCAATGTTTCCGTGACCTGAAATCATAACAACAGGTGCTTCAATACCAGATTCTTTTAATGACACAAGTAGCTCAATTCCATCCATTTCAGGCATTTTTATGTCCGAAAAAATCAGGTCGAATACATTGTTTTGTACAATTTCTAAGCCTTGTTTGCCATTTTCAGCCAAAGAAATCTGATGTTTTTCAAACTCCAAAATGTCTTTCAGTGTGTTACGGATGCTGCGTTCGTCGTCTATTACAAGTATTTTTGCCATGTGCCCTCAAATAAAACGACCTCAAACCCTTAAAGGGGAGATTGTAATTAGTATTACATTTTTCAATTTCATTATTTGTTCCCCTTTTTGGATTGTGGCTCTACAAATCAAACCCAATATCACTACGGAAGTATTTCTTTTCGTAAGTTATTTTTTGAGCATTTTCAAACGAAGTTGCAAGTGCTTCATCTTTTGTGTTTCCGTAGGAACTTATCGCTAAAACTCTACCACCGTTTGTTACAATGTTATCATCAATTTCAGTAGTTCCTGCATGAAAAACTATGCTGTTCTTCACTTCATCCAGCCCTGTAATTACTTTACCATTTTCAAAATCTTCAGGATAACCACCCGAAACCAGCATAACGGTCACCGCAGTACGGTCATCAAATTCCACCGTTTTTTCATTCAAATTTCCTTCTGCAACTCCTTCGAGCAAATCAACCAAATCCGATTTAAGACGCAGCATCACCACTTCGGTTTCAGGATCACCCATACGGGCATTGTATTCGATGGTGTAAGGCTCCCCGTTTACTTTTATTAGTCCGAAAAAGATAAATCCTTTATAAATAATGTTTTCGCTGTTAAGTCCTTCAACAGTTGGTTTAATGATTCGATCTTCAACTTTCCGCATAAAATCTGCATCAGCAAACGGAACAGGCGAAACTGCACCCATCCCACCGGTATTCAGACCTTTGTCTCCTTCACCAATGCGTTTGTAGTCTTTTGCTTCGGGTAGAATTTTGTAATTTTTGCCATCGGTAATTACAAAAACCGAACATTCAATTCCCGAAAGAAATTCTTCGATAACTACAGTCTTACTTGCAGCCCCAAATTTTCCATCAAGCATGGAACGCAGTTCGTTGATTGCTTCATGTATGTCATTCAGAATTAAAACGCCTTTTCCAGCAGCCAGCCCGTCAGCTTTTAGGACATAAGGTGCTTCGAGCGATTTTAAGAAATTTACACCATCTTCGATATTGACGGAAGTAACACTAAAATAGGCTGCTGTGGGGATATTATGGCGGAACATGAACTTTTTGGAAAAATCCTTACTTCCTTCCAGCTGAGCACCAATTTTATCCGGACCAATTACAGGGATTTTTTTTGTTTTCTCATCAGTTGCAAAAAAATTCACCACACCTTTTACCAGTGGAACTTCAGGACCAACCACAATCAGGTCGATATTATTTTTCAGTATTGCCTCTTTGAGAGCAGGAAAGTTATCGGCAGCAATTGGTAGATTGATACCCACAGAAGCTGTCCCAGGGTTTCCAGGAGCAATAAAAAGTTGGTTGAGTTTAGGACTTTGGGCTATTTTCCAGGCTATCGCATGTTCACGTCCACCGGAACCAAGGAGAAGAATATTCATAGTGTATTTTTAGTTTTTTTGAGTTGCAAAAGTAAGGAAATCTGAGCAGTTTTCAAAATAAACATTTCTAAACAGAAAATTGACACAAAAATTGAAAATGAATTAATGTGAATTTATTTTGGTATAAAGCTGATATGAGAACTGGTTTTTGAAAAAAAGAATAAATTGTATAAATCAGTTGATTTTAAGGGAAATAGCTGTCGAGAGTTCACAACCTGTTATATAGAAAAAACAGTTAGAGATTAAAGTCTGGATTTGTTTGTTTTCTACCAATTTATTTCTTCAATTCCTTGTTCTTTAAGGTATTTATTTGTCAGTGAAAAATGATTATTACCGATAAATCCGCGATAGGCCGATAGGGGAGAAGGGTGAACAGATTTCAGAATAAAATGGCGTTTTGAATCAATAAATTCTCCTTTCTTTTGAGCATAAGAACCCCAAAGCATAAATACCAGATTTTCTTTTTTCTCTGCCAACATGCGAATTACCGAATCGGTGAAAGTTTCCCAACCTTTACCCTGGTGCGAGCCTGCAGCATGAGCCTGAACCGTGAGAGTAGCATTGAGGAGCAAAACTCCCTGTTGAGCCCATCGGATAAGATTGCCACTTTTTGGCATTGGCTTAGCCAAATCACGGTCAATTTCTTTGAAAATATTCAATAGAGAAGGTGGAAAGTCAATGCCATCGTTTACCGAAAAGCAAAGCCCGTGAGCTTGCCCATCACCATGATACGGATCTTGTCCTATGATTACCACTTTCACTTTATCGAACGGACATTGATCAAATGCATTGAAAATCAACGAGGCAGGAGGGAAAATTTTCTTTGTCCTGTATTCATTTCGGACAAAATTAGTAAGATTTTCAAAATACTCCATATCAAATTCCTGTTGGAGAACAGCTTTCCACGAAGATTCGATTTTTACGTCCATTTCTTTAGTTGACAGTTTAAAGTTGATAATTGATAATTGACTGTTGACAATTGATAGTTGATAATTTATAGTTGAAAAATTAGTTGAATGCTATGATATTTAGAAAGTTAGTAGCTTTAAACTTTAAACTTTAAACTTTAAACTTTCAACTATAAACTGCTTACTGCTGCCAGAAGTTGTTTCATAGCTTGTTCCAAAATACTGCGCGGACATGCCACGTTCAACCGAAGGTGATATTCGCCACCTGCTCCAAAAATAGTTCCTTTATTAAGCCCAAGTCGGGCTTTCAGTGAAAAAAACTGATGTAACTCATCGGTATCCATCCCGAGTTCTTTGCAATCTAACCAAATCAGAAACGATGCTTCCGGAATCATTGGCTTCACTTGCGGAATATTCATTTTCAGATAATCAACTACAAAATTTATATTAGCCTGAACATAATCAAGCATTTGGATGCGCCATTCTTCGCCATGTTCGTAAGCAGCCACAGCACCAATGTAAGCAAAAATATTGCCGGCATTCATCTCAGAAGCTTCGAGATAATCGGCATATTTATGCCGTAATTCAGGGTTTGGTATAATGTAAGCCGAGCTGATAAGTCCGGGCATATTGAACACCTTGGTGGGTGCCATAAATGTAACAGTGTGTTGCTCAGCCCAGTCGGAAACGGTTGAAAATGGAGTATGAGGTGTTTTTCCCGGTAAAATCATGTCAGCATGAACTTCATCCGAGACAATTGTTACATTGTGTTTTTCGCAAATAGCTGCAAACCGTTCCAATTCAGCTTTTGTCCACACACGCCCACCCGGGTTATGTGGATTGCAAAGTATAAAAAGCTTGGTTTTTGACGTGAATTTCTTTTCCAAATCATCAAAATCCATTACAAATTTTCCGTCAACTTCTTTCAGTTGATTATTTACCAATACTCGGTTATTATTTTCAACAACATGGAAAAATGGATAATATACAGGTGTTTGTACGATGATTTCATCACCCGTTTCGGTGAGACATTGCACAGCAAATGCAAGACCGGGAACTATACCCGGCAGAAAACCCACCCAGTCACGTTTTACATCCCAATTGTGGTGATCCTTAATCCACTTTATTGTGAGCGGATAATAGTTTTTGGGAGGCATGGTATAACCCAGAATAGGATGCTCCAATCGCTGACGAATAGCATCCAAAATAAAGTCCGGTGTGCGGAAATCCATATCAGCGACCCATAGGGGCAGCACATCTTCTGTTCCAAATAGCGTTTTACAACGTTCCAGTTTAATAGCACCTGTACCTTTTCGGTCAATTACTTCATCAAAATTGTAAAGCCCCCCAGCCCCCGAAGGGGGAGAAGGAAATGTTGAATTGTTGTTTGTTTTATGTGTTTGCATAATGTGTTGTTTTATCCTCTTTGGGGGATTTAGGGGGCAAATTCAATCGGTTTACCGATACAGGCATTTGGCATTGCTATATCAAGTATTCGGGCAATTGTTGCTGCAATATCAATAGTCAGATAAGATGTGGAAACGGTTTGTGGTTTGATATTCCAACCGTAAAAATATACCGGAGTATATGAAATCAACGCATTTGATTCACCCACCGGATTATTTTTATTATCTACTTCTAACCAGCCGGGCAACAGTGTAAAGATTACATCACCTATAAAATTTTTATTGCTTGAATTACGGAGTTTTGAAATCTCATTATCCTGATTTCCAATTGAATTGATTATCTGATCGGAAGTATAAGCAGCCTGAATACCTTCAAATTCAAGCATAAACTCTGATACTTTCTTCTGAAAATCACTGAAATTAAGTTTTTTCTGATTAATTTTTTCTTTGTTTAAAAAGATGTTTTTACCATAATAGCCTGTTATCCATTTCTCGTTTCCATAAAGTGCCATCAAATACGAACTCAGCAAAGCCAATGAGCGGTCGGCATTAAAATAACCTGCCGGTATTTTATTATCTCCAAGCTCGGCGGGTGAATGAACCGAAGTCTGATTTCCAAAAACAACAATAAGCGTTTTGTCAAGTCCTACGTTCACATCAATTTTTTGCAGTAAATTCTGAATATCTTTATCCAAACGTAGGTAAATGTCTTCTTTTTCAGCACTTTGCATAGAAGGCGTTTTTTCAAAAGGTATTCGTACAGTGAAATTTAGCATCAATGCATCGGTGTAAATGTCTTTACCAAGCTGCTCTTCAGTCAGAATTTTTATGCCTAAATCGGCTATAAGATTATTCGCAGAAGGTGTATTCCTAATAATGGTGGATTGTGTTGATTTGTTTTTCAGACTTTTAGGGTCGTAATAAAATCCCCATTTTTTATCTTCACGAGCAGGTTTATTCTGATACGTATTTATGCTGTAAAGTGGTCCCCAGGTGCGTGAAGTATAGTTGCCGAAAGTACTCACATTCATCTCATCTGCCCAGTGCGAAAGTCCGTTGGAATAATAACCTGTGGTAATCCATTTAAAATTTACATCATCAATCCATGCCACACTTTTTGCCGTATGTCCGCCCAGCATGATAGCTTCCTCAGCTCCAAGGGCTACCGTATAACTTTTCGATTTACCCGGGTTGGCAAGCATTATTTCGTCAGTAAATGTGCTGGAAAGCAACTTATGGGCAGAAAGTGTTTGTTTAGTACCGATGCCCACCTGATTGTCATCCTCAAGCACTGACTGTAGTTCATCACCAATTCGGTTCAGGTAATTATTTCCCACAATGCCGTTGAAGTAGGGCGTAGTACCGGTCATAACGTTTGCAATATCAGCTGCATTTCCAGCTGAAACAATGTTATACGACACGTTTCTGCAATTTGCCCCTTGTCCGATAATTCTTTTAAAACCATTCGGGTCGAAGTAGTTCCATAGCAAATCGATATGTTTCTGCTGCAATCCGTCAATAAAAACACCAACAACCAATCGGGGACGTTCAACCGTTGAAGGCTGAGCCGATAGATTCAGAACCGAGAATGAGAAAATAAGAAATGGGAGAATTATTCGAAGAAATTTCATTTCAGGATATTAGAATTCCTTTTGATTTAATCATACTTAAAATTGGAGAGCTACTGTCATCATTAAACTTGTTCAGCCCAATTAAAAAAGGTTCAATTTTGCTGTCAATTTTACGTGTCAATTTCCAGGCTTTTCCTGTCACTTTATCATCGGGTTCTTCTAAACTAGTTGAAACTATCATTACATCAATATCACTGAATTCTGTTGCGGTATTTGTAGAATAGCTCCCAAAAAGATAGGCCTTATAAACAGAAATTCCTTCCGTATTTAAAAGAGTAACATATTTCCGCAACAATTCTAATACATCGTTTGTAGCCATGTCATTTTTCAAATTTATTCTGCAAATATACAAATATTTTGAAGAAATTTCATTTCTGGATGTTTAGTGCTACCGATGACTAAGAGCTGAAATCTGATAAAGAATCAGAAAAAGCACTGCAAAAATACAACAAAATACCGAAATTTAGGCGAATTGATTTCTTTCAAAAGTACTTCAGAAATTTTTTTATAAAATTTCTGAAGTACAATCCAACAGATTTAAAATAATTAAGTATATTTGCAAATTATTGTATAGAATCAGTTTTATAGCTTTTTTTGTATAATATCTCGTCAATTGTAGCGACAATTGCATTACATATTGGAAAGCGTTAGCTTTTATTTTTGCTCTTTAAAACCGCCAATTTTATTTATCCGCAAAATAATAAGTGATATGCACACGCCAAACGGCGTGGGCTATTCTTATTTGCGGAGAGGGTGCTTGGCGGTACCTAAAGAGCGAGGAAGTATAGTTCCACGCTTTTTTTGTGGTTAATACAGTATTTTTATAGCTGAAATAATTTTTCGACACAAAAAATCAATATCACATGACATATTTTGCCCATTTCGTTGCAATAGACCCTAAATACTATTGCAAGTTAATTAAAATAATTTTATATTTGTGCAGATGAATTTAGTACTTTAACCATTTATTTTTTATTCAAACAAAATAAACAAAATAAAACCATTAACAAATAACTAAAATGAAAAAAATAACTATCACCTTGCTCTTTTGCTCAGCCGTATTTTACGTCAGTAGCCAATCATTAGTGAAATTAAGATTGCCGGATAATTGTAATAGTACAAACACTACAACAGCTATTCAGAATTTATCTGTGGATAAAGTTTCAGAACTTGAACTTTTCCCAAATCCAAATCCGGGTATTTTCACACTGCGTATTACTTTCACTAAAAAGATAGACAAAGCAACGATTACTGTTTACAATACAAACGGAAAAGTGGTTTATTCTGAAATTGTATTTTCCGATTCAAATAATTTGATTAAGAAAATCAAAATAAATGGGCTTCACACTGGTACTTATTTATTTGAAGTAAAGAATGTGCAACAATTATCAACCACTAAATTAGTAATCAAATAAAAATTCTGTACTATGAAGAAGATTATTATACTTTGTATTGCCTTGTTTTCTATTTTGAGTGCCAGGTCTCAGATGGTAAATGTATGCGGAAATGATACGATTATTCTTTCGGTTGACAATTACGCAAATGGCATCGTTGAATGGCAACAGTCTTTAGACACATTGAATTGGGTAAATATTCCTGAAGCCTACGGAACTACCTATAAGTTTTACCCTACAGAGACAAAATATTATCGTGCAGTAGTAAAAACATCTACTTGTACGCCTCTTTATTCAGCCATTTCATTTGTTCAACTTGCACCAAAGGCAAATGCCGGAAGCGACAGGGTGGTAGGTGGAACCACCACTATATTACTTGGAAATAAATTGACTGGAGCAACAGGACTTTGGACAATACTTTCAGGTACCGGGGGCGTACTTACAGAACCTACAAATCCATATTCTGAATTTATAGGGACATACAATCAACCCTACCAATTGGTTTGGACAGTTACGAATGGTTGTGGTCAATCATCCGATACTGTTACTGTCAGATTTGAAGAAATAATTGCCAAAAATAATTTTATTGTGGTGGATAATACTGACTCATTATATTCTGACAGTACAGAAATGAGTACAGGTATTTACAGAATTAGATTCAGTGATGCGACAATTGCACCCTATGATTCTGTAATACTAATTGGTGTGCGTGACAGTATGAGTTTTTTACGTAAAGTAGTTTCATTTTCATTACAAGATAGTATTTATCAATTTAGCACTATTCAGGCAACATTTGATGATTTATTTCAAAATGGAACAATAACTTTAGGCGATGCAATTAATCAAAGTTATTTACATGGCAGTGCCGCTGCAAATGGAAATAAAATTAGAAGTATTTATAGTTTTCCAACCAGAAAAACTATAAATGGATACTCCAACAATAAAGAAACTTTCATGCTTTACTCGGGAGGTGAAACTATAAATACAAGCATGCAGAAAGCTAGTGCAGCCTCTAAAGAAGATAGTTTGAAGATTTCATTCGATTTTCCTCAAAAAATTGCTTATGAATTTGCCGATGGTGTATTAAAGCTTACCCTTGAGGACATGAAACTCAGTCTGACTCCAAATTTTGTGTTAAACTATTCTTTCAATCTTCCTCATTTAGCATTTGATGATTACAAAATCGGTTTGGAGAACGGATTGTTCGATTTAGGATTCAAATTAAAATTAGAAGCAACAAGTACATTGCTTAAAAAAGAAAAACCCTTTGAATTTGATTTGACAAAACCTTTCAAAAAAGTGATGTTAATTATGGTAGGTCCTGTACCATTACCATCTACATTAAATTTCAAGGTAAATGGTTCTTTAAGTATGGATATTGAAGCCGGGATAACATACATTCTGAATCAGAATTATAACAATAAATTTTCTGCGTTTATACAATCAGAAAATTCTGAAACACCTAAACTTGAATTTAAATCAGTTGAAACATCAACAAAGAAAATGGATTTGACAATTAACGGGGGTTTAAATGGTGAATTTAAAATAGGGCCAGAGCTTTCATTTAAATTTGGAGATCTTATTGGCCCATATGTGAAACTACCCGTCAAAATCGGACTTGAATTAAAAGCTAATTCTGATCTTAACTGGTCAGGAGAGGCATCGTTAGGGTTGGAAGGTCTTTTGGGGGTTAAAGCAGAAACTGATGAATACAAAGCATTGGGATATACTGTTTTAGATAAAGCAACACTTTTTGACTACAATTTCTCATTATGGGGAGATAAACTCACTGTAAAAGAAGAAATACCATATAAACTGGAGTTAATATCAGGGAATAATCAGCAAGGACAAAATGGTGTTTTACTCCCTAAACCTGTAGTTTTTAAAGTAACTGACTCTTTTGGGGTTCCAATTCCTTTTGTTCGTGTAAGATTTAATGTAGATGCTGGCAATGGTAATGTAGCTGAAAATGTGTTAGTAACAGATATTTCGGGGCAGGTAAGTATGAAATGGACACCTGGTTCGAACGCTATAAACGTGCTGAAAGCATCGGTACTTGATTACGAGAATCAGGATATTGAAAATTCTCCGATAACCGTGAATGCTTTTACAACTTCCGATTATAAGAGCTGTGAAAACAGTGACTTATCAATTACTATAAAATCAACCCAAACATCTAAATACCCGTTTGTGACAGGAGGTGTAGCACCTTACAGTTATTCAACAAATGGTGTTGACTACAGTACACAAGTTCCATATTTTAACCTATCAACACCCAGAAGTTTTGCTGTTACTGTAAAAGACAATAATCAGTGTAGTGTAGTTAAAACTATTGTTGTAGGTGCAACTAATCCTTGTAAGAATACTGATTTAACGATGGATATAGTAAACCTATCCAACACCTTGAAAATTACAGGTAGGAAAGGAATTCCACCGTATCAATACGCTGTTGATAGTCAAACAGGTTTTACTTCGTTCGATTTCTTTGCAAATCTAACTTCGGGAATTCATACTGTATATGTTCAGGATGCAAACTCCTGTATTGTATCAAAAACAGTAATGATTAATAGCCTGACTTTACCGGCTATAAAAGCAACTTATCCAATAAACGGTGCAAGTTCAGTTTCAACCAATAATATGGTTTTCAGTTGGATTGCAGGGAATTACACAGGTAATCAAGTTTACGATATCTATCTTAAAAGTGGGAACTCCGATTATAGTATCATTGGAACAAATTTGATTACACCGACTTTTGCTTATTCGGGCAGTCTTACAAATAGCACAACATACACATGGAAAGTAGTAGTGAAAAGCAATAGTGGACTGGCAATTAATTTCAGCGAATTTACTTTTAGCACTGTAAGTGGAAGTAATACGCTGCCTTATACTCCGGTACTCAGCTTTCCGTCCAATGGAAGAACAGTGTTAACTCCGGTTACACTGAAATGGACACCACAAGCAGGTGATTTTAAATATGATGTTTATTGTGATGCAAACAACGCAACAACACTTGTAGCTACTAATTTGACAAATGCTGAATTTACAGTAAATAAACTCACCGAAAATAAAACGTATTACTGGAAAGTAAAAATAAAATCTACTGTAACCGGACAATCCCAAACCAGTGAAGTGTGGAGTTTTTCGACCCTAACTCCTAGCTTAACTACAGGTCTTGTAGCCTACTATCCATTTAATGGCAATGCCAACGATGCAAGTGGAAATGGAAATAATGGAACTGTGAATGGAGCAAGGCTGACTACAGATAGATTTGGGAATGTAGGGAAGGCATATAATTTTGATGGGGTGAGTAATTATATTAAAGTGCCAAATTCCAATTCAATTGATATAACAACCAACCAAATTTCAATGTGTGCTTGGGTTAAAATAAGTAATGGAAGTTACACAAATCAAATTCTTTCGAAAGCACAAGATGTTGTAAATAGAAAATACGGTATGTATGTTGGTCATAATAACGAAACAAGATTGGGTTTTGAACTAAAAACGTCAAATGGAGTTACTGATATTATAAGTGAGAATATTCCAATAGAACAATGGCATTATGTCACTGAAACATATGATGGAAAAAACTTACTCTGGTATATCGATGGTGTTATAATAAAAACTTTAGCATGGACAGGTGATATTGTAAGCACAACTACAGATTTATCAATAGGCTGTTTTTCTGATTTAACACGTTCTTTTTTCAAAGGAAATCTTGATAATATTCGTATTTACAACCGAGCCCTTTCTTCTGAGGAAGTTTCACAGCTTTACAATTCCGAAAAACCCGCCCCAGATATTGCATCTGGACTTGTAGCCTATTACCCATTTAATGGTAACGCCAACGACGAAAGTGGAAATGGTAATAATGGAACGGTAAATGATGCAACACTGACTACAGATAGATTTGGGAATGTGGGGAAAGCGTATAGTTTTGATGGGGTGAGTAATAATATTTCATTTTCAAAAGTTCCAATGCAAAACACTGATAATTGGTGTATTTCAACTTGGGCTAAAACAAATACGTTAGATAATATTCAAACAATCTTGATGTTGGGTGTAGATAATGGTCTAGGAGGAAGTTCGCATAATGGTTATAGCCTAGGTATTGGTTATACAGGAACAATATCATCATTTGTTTCAATATTTTCAGATATAGCTCCAATTAATAGTGGTGCAGTTTTGTCAATAAATCAATGGTATAATTTAATAATTCAACGTGTAAATGGAGTTACAAATTTTTATATCAACGGGGTTAAAACCAATAGTACTTCTGCAATTACACCTCGAACCCCGACTGAATTCTTTATTGGGTCTTCTACAGGTATCAGATATTTCAATGGAATTATAGATGATGTCCGGATTTACAACCGCACTTTATCCTCCGACGAAATTACTCAACTCTACAACTCCGAAAAACCAGTTAGTCCATTTGGAACTTTTACCGACTCGCGCGATGGTCATATTTATAAAACTATTACTATAGGTACACAAACATGGATGGCTGAAAATTTAGCTTATTTGCCTGTAACACCAAGTGAACCAAGTGTAGGTTTAGAAGATGAAACTGATTGGATGAATAAAACAACACCTTATTATTACTCTGGTTATAATGTAGCAAAATATGGTGTTCTATACAACTATTATGCTGCACTTACCGCAGCTCCAGATGGCTGGCGATTACCATGTGATGATGATTGGAATATATTAAGTAATTATTTAGGAGGCGAAAATGTTGCTGGTGGAAAAATGAAAACAACTGTTGATTGGCTAAACCCAAATATTGGTGCATCAAATAGCAGTTTATTTACGGCTCAGCCGAGCGGCTATAGGTACTGGGATGGATTAATTAATGAAAGTCAAAGCAGTTACTGGTGGTCTTCAACAAGCGATGATGCTGGTCATGCTTATGATAGATATTTGTATTATAATAATGAAATTGCAACAAGGTTTAACGACAATAAATATTATGGGTTTAGTGTAAGATGTATAAAGAATTAAAATGTATTATTCAAATTAAAACGATATAATTGTAATCTTAAACCCTCGTTGATTGTAGTCTGACTTACAGTTCGGCCAAGCGTCTTCGCTTGGTCGTGGCTAAAAGCAAGGCTGTGCCTTACATATTCAGCAGCAGAATAAAAGTATAAAACGAAATTATAAGCACCTGCTGGTGCGTATTTGTAATGTGTGCCAACACAAGTTTAGAAACGTGTAGTATATGAAAGTAAGCTTTCGTGGAAGTTCTTGCTTCTGATTTTATCGATCACGGACGTGTGGATGTGAAAAAAAATCAAAAACACGGACAACACTTGTCGTGAGAAGTCAGCAGAAGCCATAGTAGATGAAAGTAATGAGCTGTAATAAGAAAAAAAAAGTACAGAGGACTCACAATTCATTGAAGGGCTGAATCTTGCAGTAGGATAGTAAATGAATGTTACCTGTTGAGATTTAAATTAGTCAGATGCTCAGAATAGAGACTCCTAACAGAAGAATAGGACGGAATCCAAAAATAATAAGTTAGAGTGACGATACTCAATGGGATAACTGAAAACAACATCCGCCCATCGTGAGATGTAAAGCAATAAACCGCCGTATACCGAACGGTACGTACGGTGGTGTGAAAGGAGAAACGGGAACTAATCCCGTTTCTCCTACTCAATCAAAATCAATCACGAATCAATCTTCTTTAATCTGTGGGGTAATCAGTTTATAACCTTTTCCGTGAATATTGATAATAGCCACGTTCTGGTCATCTTTCAACAGCTTGCGTAATTTGGTGATATATACATCCATACTACGGGCATTGAAATAATTGTCGTCAACCCAGATCGTTTTCAATGCGAAATTACGTTCCAGAATGTTGTTAGCGTTTGCAGCCAGCAAATTCAGCAATTCAGATTCTTTGGTTGTCAGTTTTTTAGCTTCATTTCCAAACATAAGCATTTGTTTCTGAGCATCGAATGTGAATGCACCAATCTGATATACAACCACATCTTTAGCACGTTTGCCTTTTACGCGGCGCAAAATTGATTCAATGCGGTAAAGCAATTCTTCCATACTGAATGGTTTTGATAAATAATCGTCAGCACCCAGTTTAAAACCCTGAAGAATGTCTTCTTTCATTGATTTAGCAGTAAGGAACACGATAGGCACTTCGGCATTCATAGCCCGGATGTCGGCTGCAAGTGCAAATCCATCTTTTTTAGGCATCATCACGTCCAATACGCACAAGTCGTATTTATTACGTGAAAAAGCTTTGTAACCGGCTTCGCCATCGGGCTGCAAATCTGCATCGTAACCCTTGGTTTGCAAATACTCTCTGAGAAGCATGCCAAGATTTTCGTCATCTTCGCACAGCAAAATTTTTACTTTTTCGTCTGTCATAATGTTAATTTTTTAAAGTTGGTATTGTAATAATAAATTTAGTTCCAATTTTCAGTTCACTTTCCACCTTGATGGTTCCTTTGTGTTCGGTAATAATTTTTTTCACGTAAGCCAATCCAAGTCCGAAACCTTTCACATTGTGGAGGTTACCGGTATGAACACGGTAGAATTTTTCAAAAATGCGTTTCAAATCTTCTTTGCTTATCCCTATTCCGTTATCTTCAATGCTGATATACAAATTTTTGATATCATTCCATGTTTCCACAGTTAACAGCAGTGGCTTGTCACTGTATTTCAGTGCATTGTCCATCAAATTGAAAATTACGTTGGTAAAATGCACTTCGTCAATCAGTGCCACATCGTAAGTTGCTTTGAGGTTTGATGTTATTTTACCACCTTTGCTTGTTACTTTCAGCGAGAAATTGCTGATAATATCCGAAATAAGGGGATTTATTCGCATTTCGTTAAGTCTTAAAATAGACTTATCTTTTTCAAAAATAGCCATTTGCAATACTTTTTCCACCTGAAAACTCAACCGTTTTGTTTCATCACGAATCACGTTTGATATATGTTTCAGTGTTTCGGGAGTTTTCCCAACTCCGGGGTCTTGTAACATCTGCGATGCCAGTGAAATTGACGAAATCGGTGTTTTAAACTCGTGAGTCATATTATTCACGAAATCATTTTTCATATTATTCAACTGCTTCTGTCGGAAGATAATGATAATTGCAACTATAAATACTCCAAGTACCAACGCAATAAGTACAATTGATGGTAATAGCAGATTCATCGAGCTTAGAATGTAGTTTTGCTTGGTGGGAAAGTTTACTTGTAAATAGGCTACTTTGCTGGATTCTTCTAACGGGAAAAACCGCTGTGTATAGATATTATTCTTCTTATCAAGTATCTGGGCATGAATTTCTTTGTGGCACTGATAAATCACTTTTCCCTGTTTGTCGACCACTGAATAGGTAAAAGGCAGACTTACACCATTATTTACCAGCACTTTTTCTAAAATACTGTTCAGTTCGTCAAAGTTTATGCGGTCAGTGATATCTTTTTGATCTATTTCCTTCATCCAACGGAAAACAGCCTGATCGAGAATAGTTTTGGAGCGCGAAAAATTCTGTTTGAACTTATCCTGAAGATATTTGGAAGTTTCCTGAATGGTGGATTTACCGTGACTGGTTGATAACCTGACTGATGGTCTGTTTTTCTGTTCGGAAGTCAGCTTGAGGTTTTCAGCCATGCTGTCAATATTGCTTTTCAACCGCACATTTTGAGCCTGAAGACTCAGCACCTTGTTCTTGTTTTCGCTATAATCAACTCCCTGAAGGGTTTGACTCAGGTATTCAAGTGCTTCGTTTTCCTCCACCAGGCTAACCGTTTGAAACAAACTCCGCTGAACATTATCATTAAACTGATTTTCAATCATTTCAGCATTAATGCGTACATAGCGAGCCTGCAAAAGAATGAGTCCCACAAAGGTGAGAACCATTAAAACGATAAGTATCCAGATTGTTCTTCTTTTCATAACTGCTAATTGTACGGCAAAATTAATCAGTTATTGTGTAAGTGCGTTAAATTGAATTGTATATTTAATAAATATAAACTATAATAACATATATTAAGTCTTGTATTATGTAAAATAGTTGATTTTGTCTGCCTTTTGCATGGCTTAAACGCTATAAATTTTAATATATTAATTAAAATTCACATATTGCGCTTTCTTATTTACATATATTGTTATAATTACTATTTTGTAGTTTGAATTGTAAATAACAGTCTATTTGAAATACATCCCGCTTATGGGGTAAATTCATACAGACTATAGGCAACATGGCTGTATTCTTATTCAAACAAAAAAATCCGATGTCAGTCGGACAACGGATTTTTTGAGAAGTTTTTGAGAAAATCAAAATGATATTTTCAGACTCAAGCCTATCGGAGTTTCAATTTTATTATTTACTGAAATCTGCGATACGTAAGGCTCAACTTCAAAATTAATGGAAGAAGTTTTACGCAAACTCTGGATATACATATTATTTACCTTAGCCACCTTTACTGCATCTACAATCGACCAAATATATATCCCTGTCATCGCAGAGAATCCTACAAGTGCCAATCCTACTCCTGTTAATCCCATGCCGTTAGGTCTTTTATAAACACCCGGATAATAATCGTATTGAACAGTACTACCGGTTACCATTGCAAATCCAATCATACCAACCATCATTGAACCGTAAGTTCCACCCAAAAAAGCCAATCCTCGGCCTACTTCGCCACAAACCATTTGACCTAAGCCCGGCATGATAAAGGAGCATGCACCACTTAATGCAGGATTGTATGGATCTCCAAACTGAGGTAAGTACATACGGGAATCGAATTTCAACTTATTTGCACTGTAAGTTTGTGCACTTACATTTGAAGAAGCTAAAACAAGAAAAAGAACTGATAATAAAATTAATTTTTTCATACAACTGATTATAATGCTTCGTTATAAAAAATGTTTTATTTAACGCAAAGATGCAAAGTCGCAAAGACGCAAAGAAAAACTGAAAGTTTTTGTCTTAGCGTTCTTTCACTTGTTATTGAATATAAGGCATTTAAAACTTAGCGGCTTTGCGTTTACTATTTGTTTTGAGCATAGCTATATTTAGTCAAATTACGCTTCTTAAATATATAGTAATCAGTACTATATTACTTTTTGTAACGAACCATTGGATTATAAATTGGATTAAATAATGGTTACAAAGATAATGGTTTAAGTTAATCAAACAATATATTCAGTAAGAATTTTGAGTTAAAATCAGATCTTGATATAAATCTTTTTTTTGTCTAACAGATAACCGACTAACCAGCAGCTCAGCATCCACCATACTGAAAAAAGAAATGCTCCGAAATAATCACCGGCAAATACAAAAATATGGCTATACAACCATCTGAATAAAGATTCATTACCAATTGTGATTAAAAACATAACTGTTACACCTACCTCACTTAAAAGATAGATTAAAAGCGGATTTTTGCCTGTTACCAGAAAAAAATGTGTTCCTTTTTTCAATCTAAGAAAATCAATAAGATATACAATTCCAGCTATCAGCATACAATCCAGACCAACCGTCAGCAAGGCATAGGAACTTGTCCACAGTTTTTTATTAATTGGAAAGTAATAATTCCATAACATTGCCAGTAATACAAAAATAGCTCCGGCAAGTGCCAAACGAACAAGTCCTTTCGTGTTTTCTACTTTTTTCTGCACAAATACACCGACTGCATATCCGGCAATCACATTAAACAAAGCTGGCAGTGTGCTCATAAACCCTTCGGGGTCGAACGGAAAACCTTCGCCCCGGTACAAATGGTCGATTCCTATCAGCCAGGTATCAAAGCGTAATACAGCATTTCCGGTTTTACTGAATTCAGCTCCGGCACTTCCAAAAGCAAGTAATAAGACCCAGTAAACCAATAATGATGCAATTCCAACCCATACTGTTTTTCGCGTTCCAAGATAATAAACCAGTAGAGCAGAAATACCATAACACAAAGCAATTCGCTGAAGCACACCCAAAATGCGGGTATGAGAAATGGGTGAAAGAATCAGATGCGATTGAGCGTCCAGTTTAAAGAACGGAAACCAGTACATCAGGTAGCCAATCAGGAAAATGAGGAATGTTCGTTTGAAAATTTTCAGCAATACATCCGATTGTTTCATAGTCTCCCAGCGTTTCATGGCAAAACTCATTGCATTGCCCACTGCAAACAAAAAGGACGGGAACACGAGGTCAGTCGGAGTGATTCCATTCCAGTCGGCATGAAGCAATGGCCAGTAAGTAGTATTTCCATTTCCGGTTGTGTTGACTATTATCATAAAACATACTGTCAGTCCGCGAAATACGTCGAGAGCGGTGAAGCGTTGAGGTAAAGCTGTGGAGTTCATCATTTTTTGTTTGATTTAACGTCAGACAAAAATACACAATTTTTAGTGAAGCTTTTTTGCGTCTGTATATAAAATCCAAAAATAATCTACTATTCATAGTTGGGATTAATTTTTTAATTATATTTGCAATTCAATGATTATAATCAGTCAATAGGCTGATTTGTATATGCTGTTAACTTTAGCAATAATTACAATCCATATTTTAAAAGCCTTAGCTTTATTTCCGCCAAAATACTTAAACTCGTATGAATGAGATTTCACAACATCAACCATCTGATATTCAAAACAAAATATATAGCATCAGAAACCAGAAAGTGATGCTGGATTTTGATTTAGCTGAACTTTACAGCGTAGAAACAAAAAAATTGAATTTGAGTGTAAAACGTAATATTAACCGCTTCCCTTCAGATTTTATGTTTCAACTCAATGCACAGGAATGGGATAGTTTGAGGTTGCAAATTGAAACCTCAAAAAGGGGCGGACGGCGTTATTTACCCTATGCATTTACCGAACAAGGAGTTGCAATGCTTTCGGGCTTACTAAATAGCGATATTGCTATTGAAATGAACATTGCCATAATGCGCTCTTTCGTGGCAATACGACAGCTAATTTTAAAATCACCTGATCAAAAGATAAATGAACTTCAAACAGAAATCAAAGAATTGAAAGCATACATTGAAGATGTTTTTACAGACTACAACGATATAAATGAAGACACCCGTATGCAGATGGAGCTAATAAATCAATCCTTGGCTGAATTGCATACCGACAAAAAAATACTTTCAAAACCCCGAAAGAAAATCGGATTTATTACAGAAGAGTAAGTATTTAAATTTTTTAGATAGCATTTGTAAAATTATCTTTACATTTCGTTAAAAAAGCTTACCCGCTGTAGCGACAGCGGCATTACATAGTATCAAAAGCGTTAGCTTTTATTCCTACTTTTGAAACACCGGTGATTTTCTAAAAGAATGGAATAAATATGTTCAGAAATAACAATACAAAACTATGGAATTACAACTCATACAAAGCAAAATACATGAAATTAGAGGATTAAAAGTTATTCTCGATAAAGACCTTGCAATACTTTATGAAGTCACAACAGGAAATTTGAACAAAGCGGTCAAGCGTAATGCCCAAAGATTCCCTGATGATTTTATGTTTCAACTTACAAATGAAGAGTTTGACTTGATATTCCAAAATGGAACATCAAGTTGGGGCGGAACGCGAAAGCTGCCCTATGCCTTTACAGAGCATGGTGTTGCAATGCTTGCCGGATTGTTAAACAGTACAACGGCTGTTGAGGTGAACATACTGATTGTAAGGGCTTTTGTTTCATTACGTCAGTTTGCACTTGGATATGCAGAACTCAATCAAAAAATTGAGAATTTCATGATAGAAACCAATATGCAATTCAGCGATATTTACCAAGCACTGACCGAAATGGCAAGCCAAAATGAACAGGACAAGAAACCCATAAATCCGATTGGATATTTGACCTATAATAAATTAAAAGGTTAATATCGAAATAACTCAAAAACACATTGTGAAATTGTAAAATTATATTTATATTTGCAACTGATTAGATTAATTCGTCAATTGTAGCGACTATTGCATTATTAGAAAACAGACTTAACAGCTATGAATAAGATATTAAATGATAAAATTGAAGACCTTATAAAACTCTGTACAACTTACAGTGTAAAGTCGATGTACGCATTCGGGTCGGTCTGCACCGATAACTTTAACGACTCGAGTGATATTGATTTACTTATTTCATTCGATAATCTTAGCATAGACCAATACACCGATAACTATTTTGATTTACATTCTAAGCTGGAAGCATTGTTTCAACGTGAAATAGATTTATTGACAGACAGATCACTCTCAAATCCGTATTTTATTAAAAGCGTAGAACAGACTAAAACATTGATTTATGCAGCTTGATGTATTAACCTATTTGCTGGATATTCAAAATTCTATTGATTCAATAAACGAATATCTCGGTGAAAACAGAAATTTCAATGTCTATCTTTCAAATAAATTACTCAGAAGAGGCATTGAACGTGAATTAGAAATTATCGGAGAAGCAGCAAATCGGATATTAAAGATAGATTCAAGGATTCCAATTGATAATGCACGAAAAATAGTTGATTTACGAAATTGGGTAATACATGGTTACGACAAAGTAGATGATGTTATTATTTGGGGAATCGTTTCCCGACAACTTCCGATTTTAAAAGAACAAGTAGATAAATTGCTTACAGAAAATACTTAAAAACAATATTATAACTATTACCCGCTGTAGCGACAGCGGCATTTACATATTATCAAAAGCATTTTAGCTTTATTCTTTCTAACCGATAAAATTTGCCGATTTTTAAGTGAAGATGAAAGATAAGTTCAAGATGTCTGCGCCTATGGCGTGGGCTTCACTTATCCAGCATCTTCAGGGTTACGGCAAATACCCATCGGTTAGCGGGAGCAGTCAAGTTCCACGCTTTTTTTATGCCTGAAAATTTGAATATTAATTGAATTATTGACAGTGAAAATTTTACATATAAACTAATCTTTAAAAAATGGAGGTCAAAATGAAAAAACGATTACTTTTTTTTATTGCGAGTGTGCTTTTTAGCACTCAACTATTTTCAGGTATTATAAATGTACCTGCTTTCAGACAAGATGGTGCATCATGGGGTGCTAATACACTTGGAACATGTACCGGATGTTCACTTACTACCGACGGTTGTGCAATTACTTGTGTAGCCATGTTATTAAAAGCTAACGGAGTAAATGTTGACCCCGGATTATTGAATACCTATTTGAAAAACAATAGTGGATATGCATATAATCCCAGTGGTTGTACAGGAAACTGTATAATATATTGGGCTGTACCCACTGCTTATACCGGTAGTAGCATGACTTATCCCAACTTATCAACCACATTTAATTTAGCTACTGTAAAAAGTGAAATTGATAATGGAAATCCGGTTATTCTTCAAACAAAATCGGGCAGTATAACTCACTATGTAGTTATTAAAGGATACAATAATTCAGGTACTTCAACCAGCGATTTTGTGGTAGTTGACCCTTTGAAAACCGGCGACCAAGTACTAACAAATTATTCAACTGATGAAGTAAGGATTTATCATAATGTGTCAGTAACTAATCCACCCACACTTTCAAATCCTACCGACAATTTTCAAATTACCAAAAGTAATAATAGCATTTCATTTTCATGGTCATCTGTAACCAATGCCGTATATTATGAAATATGGATTGACAATAATATTGGTTTTGGTAGTCCCGAGATTGGTTTTAACAACGGTGCAAGCTCCACTTGGTTGACTGATGGCATAGTTAGCACCAATGGGTTTGCACTAACATCAGCATGGCAAAACCAACTTCCTCAAAACGTATATTATTGGAAAGTAAGGGCATTGAATGCAAGTAAAGTTGCGATAACAGACTGGAGCACCCCTACAAGAAATTTCAGTCTATTGGACCCTATTCCACCAACATTATCAAGCCCTGCGGATAATTCTCAATTTACAAAAAGTAATAATAATAGTATTCCGTTTTCATGGTCATCAGTAACCAATGCCGTATATTATGAAATATGGATTGATAATAATATTGGTTTTGGTAGTCCCGAGATTGGATTTAAAAACGGTGCAAGCTCCACTTGGTTAACTGATGGCATAGTTAGCACCAATGTATTTGCACTAACATCAGCATGGCAAAACCAACTTCCTCAAAACGTTTATTATTGGAAAGTAAGAGCATTGAATGCAAGTAAAGTTGCTATTACCGATTGGAGTTCACCGACTATTAAATTTAGTCTCTTAAATGATATTTCTGGGGTAAGTAGAATTTTAGGGGAAAGTAATTTTTTAAATATCTACCCCACTTCATCATACGACAAAATAATCATTGAAACAGATGAACTGATTAAAGAAGCAACCGTAGTAATTTACAATACTAAAGGGCAAGAAATTGTTCGGCAAACAATAACAAATAGCAAGACCCAAATTGACATAAGTAAGTTGCCAAGTAGTACTTATTTGGTGAAACTGATAAATTATAACAAAGCTGAAGTGAAAACATTTATAAAAATATAAACCAATAAATTCTGATTATCATGAAAACTTTAAGATTCTCTTGTCTTTTGGCAATTTTATTTGCCTTTATTACTTTATTTACTAATTGCGATCCGATTAATCCACCCGATCCTAAGCCTGATCCAAAAGATACTGTTGCGCTAATTGATTCAGTAATAGTTGAAGTTACATTTATTTTACCAACCGGGGCCACGATGTCTGCGTCTGGCGTCATGATAGAAAGCGATGTTTTTTATGGTGGAAGGTTTGATAAAGATTTTTACACTAATGATAGAATCTTTAAACTTATTTTTGTTAAGGAGGCTAAATCATTGATAGGTAAAGAATGTCGAATTTATCCAGGCATATATCAAGGTAGGGACCCATATGGTCGAGTTTGTAGCTTTCAGGAGATAAGTGGCGGCGGCAAAACAATTCGAATTCAAAAAGGAATTAATAAGGTTAGCTTTGAATTTATATGCGTCTAATGAAGTTAATTTCTTAATATCTTAAGCCCGTTTCACTTTGAAACGGGTTTTTTATTTTCTAAAATTTTTTGACAAATTAGCGCTTGCTCGTGTAATATTAGTTTATATGGATAAAAATAAACAACAATTAATTAAGGAAATTTTAGATCGGGGAATTATTAGAGAAATTCTTCCAACTAGAGATGATTTTGAAAAGCGTCTTTTAAATGATGATAAGCTTAGTTTTTATATTGGCGCTGATCCAACTTCTAATTCTCTTCATTTAAGCCATGCAAAAAACTACATGGTTTTAGAGGATTTTCGTAAATTAGGCCATAAAGTTTATGTTTTAATTGGTGATTTTACCGCTCGAATTGGCGATCCAACTGAAAAAGCCACGACTCGAAAGCAGCTTTCTCGTGAAGAGGTTTTAGAAAATGTTAAAAGCTGGGTCGAACAAATTAAACCTTTAATGGACTTCGATACCAAGGAAAATCCGCCGGAAATTGTTTATAATAACGATTGGCTCGCTAAATTAACCATGGAAGACGTAATAAATTTAGCGTCTAATGTTACCGTTCAGAGAATGCTTGAGCGCGATATGTTTCAGAAAAGAATGACTGAGGAAAAACCGATTTATCTTCATGAGTTTATGTATCCCCGGATATTCTCTCGCTGCCGCACATTTCTTGCTAAACCAAGCAGCATAGCCGAGCGGCAATGTGTGGCAATAAACAAACAAAAACTCACGCACGTTTAAGAAACCCTTGAAATTATCTCTATTTTTGCTTTTTTTCAAGGAGTTGGAGCTAATGCAAAAATGATTTTTCTGTTTCCGGACAGAAAGTCAAAATCTGTTATTTGTAATCAATTGAATCAAATATACAATCAAAGTGTGGGAAAAAGTCAAAATAATCTGATTTATTCCCACATATTTATTATATTTGCAGCGATATTCAGAGCAAATGTTATGAAACGAAAAGCATTAAATCAATTAGAAATTTGGAAAAACAAGCCCGACAGAATGCCGCTTATAGTAAATGGTGCTCGTCAGGTGGGAAAAACCTATCTTATAAAAGAATTTGGCGAACTGTGTTTCAAAAACACAGTTTACTTCAATCTTGAAATAAATCTGGCGGTAAATTCTTATTTTGAAACGGATATACAACCCATGCGCATCATTCAGTATCTCGAAACTGCTGCAGGTCAACGCATTATTCCGAACGAAACGCTTATTATCCTGGATGAAATTCAATCGTGCCCCAGAGCTTTAACTGCATTAAAAACTTTTTGCGAGGATGCCCCGCAGTATTATATTGTGTGTGCCGGTAGTTTGCTTGGTGTGGCTGTAAACCGCGAAAATTATTCGTTTCCGGTTGGGAAAGTGGATGAAATTCAGTTATTTCCAATGGATTTCGAAGAGTTTTTGAATGCTTTGAATGAGGATTTGTTAATTGGAGAGATTCGTTCACATTTTGCCTCAGATTTAAAAATGCCTGAGATTTTACACAATAAAGCACTGGATTATTATAAACAATACCTTATAATAGGTGGAATGCCAGCCGTGGTCAGCGAATTTGTACAAACACAAAGCTTGCTCACAGCTGCCGAAATACAGGGACGTATTCAGAATGAGTATATTGCTGATATGGCAAAATATGCGCCGGCAAGCACAAGTGTAAAAATCAGAGCATGTTATAATTCGATACCGGTTCAATTAGCAAAAGAGAATAAAAAATTTCAGTATAAAATCGTTCAACGGGGAGGAACTGCCACGATTTTCGGGGAATCAATTGAGTGGTTAAACTTTGCCGGCCTTGTAATTAAATGTCAAAAAGTAGAACATGGTTTTATGCCCGTGGCAGTGTATTCAGATTTGTCTGATTTTAAACTCTATTTAAGCGATGTTGGGTTGTTAACTGCAAAATCAGGTATATCACAGCAAACAATTCTTTCAAGCATGGAAGAAGACAATGGTTTTCTGGGTGCTTTAAGTGAAAACTATGTGGCACAAGCACTTACATGTAGCGGACACAGTTTATTTTACTGGAAAAATGACAATACTGCAGAACTTGATTTTGTATTGCAAATAAATGGCAAAGTGATACCGGTGGAGGTGAAGAAGGGCATGAGAACAAAATCGGTAAGTATGAATATGTTCATCAAAAAATATAATTCAGCATACGCAATTCGTATATCTAAAAAGAATTTTGGATTTGAGAATTCGATCAAATCAGTTCCATTTTATGCTGTGTTTTGCTTGGATAAACATTAGGTATTATACAAGTTATATGTGTTTGATATATTGAATTTTAAGTTTTATTACAAAGAAATGGAACGCGGATATACACTGATTTAGCGGATTTAAGCTGATAAAATGTAAAAACAGATTAATAATCGGATTTAATCCCCGATAAATCGGGGCTGATTTTAATATCTAGGTCTTGATCATCTCGCCAAAGGCGAGATAAAATCCGTTTTTAATCCGCTAAACCAGCGTATATCAGCGTTCTATTCTCAATAGACATCTAACTTATATAATCTCTATTAAATGATTGAACACGGTTATTCGTAGCGTAAAGTTTGGCGCACATTTGTTGGTAAACCAAGCGGCATAGCCGAGCGGCAACATGTGCCAATAAATGAACAAAAACTGCGGATGAATTTCATTATTGAGATTCAGCCGCTTGTTTTAATATTATTCGGGGTGCGACTTAGAGTCGCGATCAGAATAGGAAGGCTGAATTAATTTCAAACTAAGTTTTTCATGTGCCGGGGTGAGATTTGTAAAGTTAAAAAAAACCGCATCGATTTCTCAATGCGGTTTCGTTAAATGTCTTTTGTCTTTGTTCTTTACTCTTTTGTCTTTGTTCAATCTAATACGCCGATTCAAACTGCTGCAAAAACCGCACATCGTTTTCAGAGAACATGCGGAGGTCTTTTACCTGAAATTTTAGATTGGTAATACGTTCCACACCCATTCCGAAGGCATAACCTGAATACACTTTTGAATCGATACCACAATTTTCAAGTACATTAGGGTCAACCATGCCACAACCAAGAATTTCCACCCAACCGGTGTGTTTGCAAAACGGACAACCTTTACCACCACAAATATTGCACGAAATATCCATTTCAGCACTAGGTTCGGTGAATGGGAAATACGATGGACGCAAACGTATCTCGGTATTTTCACCAAACATTTCTTTGGCAAAATACATCAGCGCTTGTTTTAAGTCAGCAAACGAAACATCTTTATCAATATATAATCCCTCTACCTGATGGAAAAAGCAATGTGCGCGATACGAAATAGCTTCATTGCGGTACACACGACCCGGAAACAACATGCGAATAGGCGGTTTCTGGTTTGCCATTATGTGAGATTGAACCGATGAAGTGTGTGTACGCAGCAATACATCCGGATTTTGTTCAATAAAAAACGTATCCTGCATATCACGTGCAGGGTGCTCGGGCGGAAAGTTTAGTGCACCAAACACATGCCAGTCGTCTTCAATTTCGGGTCCTTCGGCAATGGTGAATCCAATGCGTGAGAAAATATCAATAATTTCGTGCTTAACCAGCGACAAAGGGTGACGTGTACCTAATTTCAATGGGTCTGCACTGCGGGTTAAATCACTTTTTGAATCGGTTTGTTGTGTATTACTGAATGTTTCTTTCAGGTCGTTTATTTTATCCTGAGCCTGATTTTTCAAATCATTCAATAATTGCCCAACTTCACGCTTTTCTTCATTAGCCACGTTTCTGAAATCGTTGAACAATTCAGAAATCTGACCTTTTTTGCTCAGGTATTTGATTCGGAGCAGTTCCAGTTCATCAAGGTTGGAAGCGGCAAGTTGGTTTACTTCTTCAAGCAGTTGGTTGATACGGTGTTTCATTCTTTTTCTATTAACTCATTGATATTTTATAAACTTGCTGTATGATAGCAGATTACAGGTTGTTTTATAGAGAATATCCGTTTTAAATTGTCGTGCAAAAGTAATCAATTTTCTGCAAAATTGAGGTGTGATGAAAAAAAAAGGACTTTTAGTTCGTTTATGTCTTAATTTTGTTCTATATTTGTCATACGCAAAAAAACTATTACTTATGACAGTAGAAAATATTCTCAGTTTTCTGAAAGAACTGAAAGTAAACAACAACCGTGAATGGTTTGCCGATAACAAAAAATGGTTTGATCAGGTAAAAACTGAATTTGAACAAATCAGTAAGCAATTAATCATTGATATTTCAAAATTCGATGAAGAAATTAAACATGTAGAAGCGAAAGATTGCATTTTCCGTATTTACAGGGATACCCGTTTTTCGCACGACAAGACGCCTTATAAAACTCATTTTGGAGTATTTATTGCAACTGCTGGTGGACGTAAAAGTCAACGTGGGGGCTATTATATTCATCTCGACCCTGACGGTTGTTTCGTGGGTGTTGGAGTTTGGGGACCTGAACCAAATTTATTGAAAGCACTTCGACAAAGCGTCTATGACAACATTGATGAATTAAATCAAATACGTCATAGTCAGGAATTCTCGCAGTATTTCTCGCAATTTTTTCAGGAAGATAAGTTGAAAACAGTACCGGCCGGATTTCCAAAAGATTTCCCCGATGCCGAATTACTCAAACTGAAGCATTATCTGGTAGATTATCGCTTTACTGATGAACAGGTTAAATCACCTGATTTTATGAGTGTTATGACCGACGTGTTGAAATGTGGATATCCGCTTAACCGCTTTTTGAATTATACTGTGGATGAGATTAAGTGACTTATTCCTTCCAATTGTGAATTGTAAATAATTAAATTGTAAATAAAAAGATGATTTTAGATGAATTAAAAAATGCTGCCCAATATGAGTCAGTTCACCCGCGTTTTAAAAAAGCTTTTGAGTTCTTGTTGAAAACAGATTTAGAAACTTTTCCATTGGGAAAAACCGAAATTGATGGGTTGGATTTATTTGTGAATGTTCAGGAAATAGTTGGTAAATCAGCCGAAGAAGCCATAATGGAAACCCATAAGAAGTATATTGATATTCAGGTTCCTATAACTGCTCCAGAAACAATGGGCTGGATTGCCGTGAATAACCTCAAAGAAACAACTCAGGAATATAATCCAGAAAAGGATGTTGCATTCTTTGCTGATAAAGCTACAAGTTTTGTAAATGTACAACCCCGGCAATTTGCAATCTTCTTTCCGGAGGATGCTCATCAACCCGGAATTGCTCAGGGAAAGCACAAAAAAGTAATCGTAAAAGTACTGGTTTAAAGTTGCTTTTATAGTCGGAGAAATAAAAACGAGTATTAACAATCAAACCCATCAAATGAAAGATCTTGCTATTTTAAAATCCGACCCATGGCTCGAACCCTATGCGGGTGCAATTAAAGGTCGTTATGAATATTTCGAGAGTGTTGAAAAAAAACTTGTCGCCGAAGGTCAGTCGTTATCTTCGTTTGCTACAGGATATTTGTATTTTGGGTTACACCACTTGCCTGATGGTTGGATTTTCAGAGAATGGGCACCAAATGCTACTGCCATTTTTCTGATTGGTGATTTTAATAACTGGCAACGCCATCCTGATTATCAGCTTAAAAAGATGCAGAACGGCGTTTGGGAAATCCGTTTACCCGACTATGCAATGGCTCATTCACAACATTATAAATTGTTGATAGAGTGGGATGGAGGCAGTGGTGAGCGTATTCCGGCGTGGGCTCGCAGGGTTGTTCAGGATGATGCCACCAAAATTTTCAGCGCTCAAGTTTGGAATCCTATTCAGACTTACAAATTTAAGCATACCAAATTCAAGCCCACAACTAATCCACTTCTGATATACGAATGTCACATTGGCATGTCGAGTTCAGAGGAAAAGGTTTCAACTTACAATGAATTCCGTGTTTCAGTTTTGCCTCGTATTCATAAAGCAGGATACAATTGTATTCAAATTATGGCCATTCAGGAACACCCGTATTATGGCTCGTTTGGATATCATGTATCAAGCTTTTTCGCTGCATCTTCCCGTTTTGGTACACCCGAGGAATTGAAACAATTAATCGATGATGCTCACGGAATGGGTATTTCGGTTATTATGGATGTGGTTCATTCTCATGCAGTTAAAAATGAAATTGAAGGGCTTGGTCGTTTTGACGGAACACCTTATCAGTATTTTCATGGTGGTTCTCGGCGTGAACATCCTGCATGGGATTCACTTTGCTTCGATTATGCCAAACCATCAGTACTTCATTTCCTGCTTTCTAATTGCAAATTCTGGCTCGACGAATATAAATTTGATGGTTACCGATTCGATGGAATTACTTCAATGTTGTATCGCAGTCATGGGTTAGGAGAAGATTTCAATGGCTATGAATCGTATTATAATATGAATCAGGATGGCGATGCAATTTGCTACCTCACACTTGCCAATAAACTGATACACGAGGTAAATCCAAATGCAATAACTGTTGCTGAAGAAGTGAGTGGAATGCCTGGATTGGCAACCAAAGTCAGTGAGGGTGGAATCGGTTTTGATTACCGTATGGCTATGGGAATTCCTGATTTTTGGATTAAATATATTAAAGAAGTGAAGGACGAAGACTGGAAAGTTGGTCATATTTATTGGGAATTGACAAACCGCCGTGCCGATGAAAAAACTATCAGTTATGCCGAAAGTCATGATCAGGCATTGGTAGGTGATAAAACCATTATTTTCCGTCTGATTGATGCTGAGATGTATTGGCACATGCAACGTGGCGACAATACTCTAACCGTTGACAGAGGAATTGCATTACACAAAATGATTCGACTGATAACTGCAACTACTATTAATGGTGGTTACCTGAACTTTATGGGAAATGAATTCGGTCATCCCGAATGGATTGATTTTCCACGCGAAGGAAATGGTTGGTCGCATAAATATGCCCGTCGTCAGTGGGAATTAGTTGATAATGTGAAAAATTTATATCATGCGTTAGGCGAATTCGATCGTGCCATGATTAGTCTTATTAATAGCGAAAATGAATTTAATAAATTGCCGATTTATCAGCTCTGGAATAAAGAAGATGATAAAGTATTGGCTTATCAACGTGGAGATTTAGTGTTTGTGTTTAATTTCAACGGAGCTGAATCATATACCGATTATGGAATTCTGGCCGATAAGGGAAGTTACAAAATGGTATTAAACACCGATAGTTCGCAATTCGGAGGATTTGATCTGGTAGATACCAACATTGAGCATTTAACTATTTCAACTCCAAAACATGAATCTGGTAAGGAATGGTTGAAACTTTATATTCCTGCACGTTCTGCCTTTGTACTGAAAAGACAGTAATATTCCTGTTATTATTTGCAACAAAAAAAGCTGAACGGAAATCCCGGTCAGCTTTTTTGTTGTTATTTAATTGCAAAATACAAACTGCTAATTACAAATTTGTAGTCTTCAGAAGTGCCAAGTAATATTCAGTAATAATACAGATTATTGACTGGTTAGTGCCACTGCAAAGAAAAAAGTGATAAAAACGATTACAGTTGATGTGAGCAGGATGTTAAACATATTTTCCTGAAATTTTCTCAACACGATTATTGCATTTGCTTTCATAATTAGTGACTTTTAAAATTTTCAAACAAGAATCAATCAATACTTTTTGCTTTTTCCATGTTTATGATGCAAATATATGAATATATTTCTATAAAAAAAGGGTTGAAAAACATAACTTAAAATGCTGTTATTCAGGCAAAATGTAGAATTTTGTAGCAATATCTTTAATATGTTTTTTTTGTACTTGTGTAATTTTAAAAAGTAGAAATATTAATTGTTTTCAATATTTAGAGCTTTCGTTTGCTGCAAGTAAGATTGCAGGAAAATTTAGCTGAATTGATGTAATAACAATGAAAATTCATTTGTAGTATTAAATGCAATTTGTTGTACGATAAACTATTGTACTGTTTAATATCAATTTTTGAGTTAAGCTCTGGTTTTCTGTACTTTTGAGAAGTTTTTGTAGAGTTAAAACTTTATATTTAAGATTATTTAAGTTTTCGGCTCAAAAAAACTAAAGTTTACATTGCCATAATGGCGATGATCAACAAAATTCGGGTGGTTTTTGAAACTATGTTTGGCAGAATGTTCCAACACAAAAAGTCCATCAGGTTTCAGAAGTTTATGATTGAAAATTAAATCGGGTATTTCTTCCAGTTTCTCCAGTTCGTAAGGTGGGTCGGCAAAAATCATATCAAATTGAGTATGACAACCTGCAATAAATCTGAAAACGTCGGTTTTAAGGAGAGATAAATTATTTATTTTCAACTCATTGCAAACTTTACGAATAAAATTACAATGTTTATCATTCTGTTCAATGGTTATCACACTGTTACAATCACGCGAAACAAATTCAATACTGATACTTCCGGTGCCGGCAAATAAATCGAGCACATCAATTCCCTCAAAATCAATGCGGTTGTTCAAGAGATTAAATAATCCTTCCTTGGCAAAATCAGTTGTTGGGCGTGCCGTAATATTAGTTGGAGCACTGATTCGTCTGCCTTTGAACCGGCCACTTATTATTCTCATAGTAGAATTGTTGTCAGATAGGTTTTTAGTAATTTTTCAACGTTTTGATTATTAATATTATTCAGCAAATAAACCGGATGTTTCTGTTGATTCAAAGAGAGTTTATCATAAAGATTCAACACAAAATACAGAAAATCTTCAGGTGTCTTATATTCAAAACTATTTATCAATGTTAGTCTGGAATTTTTAATAACAACTGCATCAAATTTCTTATTTTTGGTGTTACAATAAATGCAATTTTCGTGTTGAAGCGAAATATTATCAGTAATAAACCGGCTGATATGATGCTCAATGGCTGAGTTTGGAAATAACTTATTCACAACATCGAGCACTGAATTAGGGATAGCAAAAACATTCACAATTCCAAAATCAGGAATTTTATTGTATAAAATACTATCTGTCTGAGTAGGTTTATGTTCGAAAAGTAAGAAATCAACTGCATCTTCAAGTCTGAAAATGTCTAAGGGAATAATGCAGTATTGATATGATTCAACAATCACCTCAACTTTATCAGTGTTTAAATCGGTTTCAGATTTCAGCAGGTCGTGAAGTTCTTCTCTTTCCAGATTGAAAATATCAATTTCAATCCGTTTTCCCGACAACAGATGGTTTGGTTTGTCAAAAACTGACAATGAAAAACCTTCAGCATCAATCTTGATAATTAATTGATTGGAACGGATAATTGGTTTGTCTTTCACGGGTCAAGGTTACACTTTCACTGCAAAAATAAGAAAGAAAATTCAAACCTGCCAATAAATTGACTTTTTATTAAAAAAATGATTTTTCAAGTGAATGTTTTGTCTTTTTTGAGCCTGCAGTTTAAACTTCTTGAATTTGTGTCGTATCTTTGCACTTTCTTTAGAACCACGAACCAAGACAGGAATGAATTCAGCACTTTCCATACAATACCTCAAGCTGTTGCGCGATTATCCCGCACTTTTTTCGGTTGCCGAGCGAGCAGAAATCAGAAAATTGCTTAAAGAAAGCAATCTGAATCTGAAGTGGTCTGATAAACTCAGCATCACCGCAATAGTGTTGGGTGAAATTGGATTAGGGAAAGCAGCTGTGTTGAGCATTTTGTTTCGGGAGTTGGTTGAGAACAAAAAACTGAGTGTTGCCGACGTTGAGAAGAAATTCAACACCCAGATTTCCACCATTATAAGCGGAATGATGCGTGTGAATGAGTTATATGCCCGCAATGCATCGCTCGAAACCGAAAATTTCAGGAAGTTGTTCCTCACATTTGCTGAGGATATTCGGGTAATTCTTATTATTATTGCTGAGCACTTATACCAGATGCGTGACCTTGATTCGTATCCCGATGAAAAACGTCAGAGCATTGCACGCGAAGCTTCATTTTTGTATGCTCCGTTGGCTCACCGTATGGGCTTGTATGCTGTAAAAACAGAACTGGAGGATTTGTCACTGAAACATACCAATCGTGAAATATACCGTGAAATAGCCCACAAACTCAATGAAACCAAGCGGTCGCGTGATAAATTCATCTCTGATTTTATTAATCCGCTCAAAGAAAAATTGAGTGAATTGGGTTTCGAATTTTCAATAAAAGGACGTACAAAGTCGATTCACTCTATTTACAACAAAATAAAAAAACAGAACACAGCGTTTGAAAATATATACGATCTTTTCGCTATTCGTATCATTTTTGATGTGCCTGTAGATAAAGAAAAAGCAGCTTGTTGGCAGGCATATTCCATTGTTGCTGATATGTATCAGCCTAATCCGAAGCGATTGCGCGATTGGCTTTCAATACCTAAATCAAACGGGTACGAAAGTTTGCATACCACGGTTATGGGGCCTGAAGGTAAATGGGTGGAAGTCCAGATTCGTACTGTGCGTATGGACGAAGTAGCCGAAAAAGGATTGGCTGCACACTGGAAATACAAAGGCATCAAGAGCGAATCGGGCATGGACGAGTGGCTCAAAAGTATTCGTGAGATACTTGAAAATCCCGAACTGAACGCGGTGGATTTCATGGATGAGTTCAAACTCAACCTGTATGATAAAGAAGTGTTTGTGTTCACGCCCAATGGAGATTTGCATAAACTCCCCAAAGGAGCAACCGTGCTCGATTTTGCCTTCTCCATTCATTCTGGTCTTGGTTCTAAGTGTGTGGGAGCGAAGATTAATGGTAAAAATGTTCAGATAAAACACGAACTTAATAATGGCGATCAGGTAGAAATTCTGACTTCACCTACCCAGAAACCCAATCCGGCATGGCTGAATGTCGTAACAACCTCGAAAGCCAAAAATAAAATCCGTCAGGCACTCAAGGAAGTGGAGTTTAAAGATGCTGAAATGGGTCGCGAAACGCTTATTCGTCGCTTTAAGAACTGGAAAATTGACCTGGACGATGGAAAGATTTCCCGGTTGGCAAAAAAGAAAGGCTTTAAAACCGTAAGCGATTTTTATCAGGAAATTGCTCACGAAAAGTTGGATATGCACGTTGTGCGTGACGCGTATGTCGATCTGGATAAACCAACCGTTCTGGATCAACCTGAAATGCGGCGGGCAGATTCTTTTTCAAAAGAATTGCAACAAGTTGATACTTCTGGCAAAGATGATGTATTGGTGATTGGAGAGGATTTGAAGGGAGTTGATTTCAAGCTTGCTAAATGTTGTAATCCGATTTTTGGCGATGATGTATTCGGGTTTGTATCTGTGGTTGGCGGTATCAAAATTCATAAAACCGATTGCTCCAATGCGCCACAGATGATTCAACGATTTGGTTATCGTATTGTAAAAGCTCGCTGGTCGGGTAAATCAGTTGGATCGCAATATCCAATCACACTCCGAATTGTGGGACACGATGATATTGGCATTGTGACTAATATCACTTCGCTCATTTCGAAAGAAAAGAATATATCGTTACGCTCGATTTCGATTGATTCAAATGCCGGACTTTTTCAGGGAAATCTAACCATTATGGTGAATGATACCAACGAACTGGAAGGTATTATCAAGAAAATCAGACTGGTAAAGGGGGTGAAGTCTATATCAAGATCATAAATAATTGACTATTTCTTCATTTACAATTTACCATTTGAAAACCCAGTCTCGTGAGTTAAAAATGATTAATAGAAATCGCAATTGTAAATCGTAAATAATTTAATTGTAAATAAATAAGATGTTTTCAGGAATAATTGAAGAAGCTGCTCAGGTAGTAGCCTTGCAGAAAGACAAAGAGAATCTGCACATAACTGTTTCGTGTTCATTCACAAATGAGTTGAAAATAGACCAGAGTGTCGCACATAATGGTGTTTGCCTGACAGTGGTTTCAAAAACTGCTGATACATATACCGTTACAGCCATCAAAGAAACGCTCGACCGTTCAAATCTTGGTTTGTTGGTTGTAAGAAGTAAGGTGAATCTGGAACGGAGTATGATGATGAATGGACGCTTGGATGGTCATATCGTTCAGGGGCATGTGGATCAGACTGCTGTTT
The DNA here is from genome assembly GCA_037134195.1 of Paludibacter sp. Taxonomy (GTDB): domain Bacteria; phylum Bacteroidota; class Bacteroidia; order Bacteroidales; family Paludibacteraceae; genus Paludibacter. The sequence continues at coordinate 49,394 of JBAXMR010000020.1, forward strand.
GCAAAGAAGTAAAAGAAGCTGATGGCAGTTGGTATTTTACATTTGAATATGCTTTCGACAAAGAAATGGCTAAACGAGGTTACATGACAGTTGATAAAGGTTCTGTGACTGTAAATGGTGTGAGTCTGACTGTTTGCAATCCAACCGATACTACTTTTCAGGTGGCTATCATTCCATATACTTTCGAACATACAAATTTTCACCAGATAAAAGCCGGAACGGTTATAAATCTGGAGTTTGATATTATTGGGAAGTATGTAAGCCGAATGATGTCGTTTTAGTTATTATTTCGGCTTTTTGTGCTTTAAATCAAACTATAATCATTGAGTTTTTTTAATACTATTAGTATTTGTTATAGTGCTGTTGTTTGATTTAATAACGCACTGAAATTCAAATATTTATTATGGCTTTTAAACAAGATTACCAATTTTATTCGGTTGAAATTAGTAATTACAGACTCAATGTCGTTTAGATAAGGGATTTCAAATTTAAGCAAGATACAAATAAGGGAATAAGGGTGTTTTTGCTTGTTTAATTTTATCTACTAAGGGCTTAAATCCCTGATTTATATTGATTCTTAACCCTTAGTAGAGAGAATATACTACCTGATTTCCCCCTTATTTATTTTTAATGCTTAACTAAACGGCATTGAATTACAGACTCAATATCACGAAAGCTATGATAAACTATTAGTAAAAAATATAGCTAAAAAACTGAGCCTGAATTATATTCGTTTAAAATTATAGATGATTTCCTGATATCCAATTTAGCTGTTAACCCCATTTTGCAGCATAATTGGTCAAAAATCTGTAAAATAGTTCTATTTTATAGTCTAAATGGTTTGATAAATAACTCTAAATCAATTTAGTTATTCCGATTGGTTGAAAGCTATCAAATATGCTTCGATACAAGTTGTAGTAAAAGGATATAAAATCCGAATGGCGTGAAATAGTACGACAGATGAACACTTAAAAATATTAAACAATTATTGCCCAAAACACCAGATAACAATGGATAAGCATACGTAAGTGCTCTGAGCCTAAGGATAAAGCCATCCGAATTTATGATGCTTTGAAATATAAATATGCTCCGATTGTCCAAAAAAATCTGTAGTGCCCCAACCACAAACTTTAAAAAATGAAGTGGATGAAAATTATCATTTTATGCACGGATAGTTGCAAAATGAGATAATAATGGGGAGAAGCTACAAACTTAAACCTTTTTATAATGTGAACTCAGGCTCTTGTGGGGTTTATGTCTCTATCAGAAACAAATATTTAAATAAAATCTATAGATAATTTATAATGAAAAAAACGCTTTTAATCACCTGTTTGGCAATGCAACAGTTGCTTTCGTTTGCCCTAACAGACGAGTGGCACAATTCCACCAAAAACGAAGTGAATCGTGCCCCGATGCATACTCACTTTTTTGCTTACGAAAACAAAGAACTTGCTCAAAAAAGCATTCCAACGGAATCGGACAATTTTCTTAGCATGAATGGGAAATGGAAATTTTATTGGGTAAAAGATGCTGATAAACGTCCACTGAATTTCTATAAACCCGACTACGAAGATGCCGGTTGGAATTTGATGAATGTACCTGCCATGTGGGAACTCAATGGATATGGTGACCCCGTTTATGTGAACATTGGTTACCCATGGAAAAGTCAGGCGTCTGTAATTCCTCCTAATGTTCCCATTGTGAATAATCACGTTGGGTCGTATCGCCGGGTGTTTGATATTCCTCAAAACTGGAATGGAAAACAGGTTATTGCACATTTTGGCTCGGTTACTTCCAACATGTATTTGTGGGTAAATGGCAAGTATGTGGGCTACAGTGAAGACAGCAAGGTGGAAGCAGAATTCGATATAGCCAAATATCTGGTAAAAGGCAAAAACCTGATTGCATTTCAGGTATTCCGCTGGAGCGATGGCACTTACCTCGAAGATCAGGATTTTATACGTTACGCGGGTGTTGGTCGCAATTGTTTCCTTTATAGTCGGAATACTCAACGAATAGACGATGTTCGAATTACTCCCGATTTGGTGAATGATTATACCGATGGTAAACTGGAAATCAACGCCACTTTGTCTTCGGCAGCATCCGGTTCAACAATCGATTATGAGCTGGTAAAAAATGATAAACTAATAGCAAAAGCAACTCAAAAAGGTACAGGAAAAACGCTTATCTCAGTTTTAAATCCACAAAAATGGACTTCGGAAACTCCCAATTTATACACACTTTATACCACTTTGAAAGACAAATCGGGTAATGTGATTGAGGTCATTCCACAAAAAGTTGGTTTCCGCAAAGTGGAGATTAAAAACGCTCAATTGCTGGTAAACGGTAAAGCGATTCTGATTAAAGGTGTAAACCGTCACGAAATGGATCCAAACACCGGTTATGTGGTTTCGCACGAACGTATGATTCAGGATATAAAAATCATGAAAGAGCTAAATATCAATGCGGTGCGTACTTGCCATTATCCGGATGATAATATCTGGTACGACCTATGCGATGAGTACGGCTTGTATCTAGTGGCCGAAGCTAATCTTGAATCGCATGGTATGGGGTACGGTGAAAACACACTGGCAAAGAACAAAGATTTTGCTCTGGCGCATTTGCAGCGCAACCAACGGAATGTACAGCGCAACTGGAATCATCCGGCAGTAATTATCTGGTCGATGGGTAATGAAGCAGGGATGGGACCGAACTTTGATGCTTGTTATGATTGGATTAAAAAAGAAGATCCCAGTCGTCCGGTTCAATACGAACGTGCGGGGAAAGGAAAATCTACCGACATTTATTGCCCTATGTATCTTGGTTATGAAAATTGCGAAAAATATGCCAAAAGTAATCCTGAAAAGCCTCTTATCCAGTGCGAATATGCGCATGCCATGGGTAACTCTGAAGGGGGATTTAAAGAATATTGGGACATTGTTCGTCGTAATCCGAACTATCAGGGTGGTTTTATCTGGGATTTTGTGGATCAATCGCCCCATCACAAAAATGCACAAGGCATAGATATCCCGGGTTATGCCGGCGATTTCAATAAATACGATAGTCGTGATGACCAGAATTTCTGCAATAATGGGTTGATTAGTCCCGACCGTAACTTTAATCCACACGCTTACGAAGTAGGTTATTTTTATCAATCGGTGTGGGTGACTCCAGTTGATTTATCGAAAGGCAAAGTGTCGGTTTACAACGAGAATTTTTTCCGCTCACTCGAAGATTACGTTATGGAATGGCAACTATTAGTTGATGGACAGGTGCTTGAATCGGGTGTTGTAACCAATCTGAATGTGCATGCTCAGCAAAAAGCAGAGATACTGTTACCATATTCCACCGAAAATATTTCGAAAGAAAAAGAGCTGTTGCTTAACCTTGCGTTTAAATTAAAAAAGACAGAGCAATTGTTGCCGGCCGGATTTGTTGTAGCTTCTAATCAGTTGATTATAAATGTATATACTCCAAAATCAATTGAACTAACTAATGCAAAGGCTGATAAAAATACAGCAGTCGTTGCACCCGAAATCCAGAATGCCAATCAGAAATGCATCGTGGTGAAAGGAGCTGATTTTCAGATTGATTTTAACAAGAAAACCGGATTTATCGAAAAATACAAAGTTGGAAATGAAGAGCTATTGGCTGAAAATACTGCTCTCACTCCAAATTTTTGGCGTGCTCCAACGGATAATGATATGGGAGCCAGTTTCCATCTTAAATTTAAAGTCTGGAGAAATCCGGCAACAAGCTTGAAAAGCCTGAATACTCAAAAAGTGAATGATTTAGTGGAGGTAAAAGCGGAATATGAACTAAAAGATGTTTCAGCTAAACTTTACCTTACTTACTTGATAAACAACGATGGCGCAGTGAAAGTGACCCAAAAAATGGTAGCGGACAAAGAGGCAAAAGTTTCAAATCTGTTCCGTTTTGGTATGCAGTTGCCAATGCCTAAGTCGTTCGAAAACATTCAGTTTTATGGCCGTGGTCCGGTTGAAAATTACATCGACCGCAATAATTCACAGTACTTAGGCATTTATAACCAAACAGTTAGTGATCAGTTTTATCCCTATATCCGTCCGCAGGAAACCGGTAATAAAACAGATATTCGCTGGTGGAAACAGCTGAACAATGCCGGACGTGGTTTGGAATTTGTAGCTGATGCCCCATTTTCAGCTTCCGCATTGCATTATACAATCGAATCGCTTGATGACGGCGATTTTAAACATCAAAGTCATTCGCCCGAAGTACCACAAGCCAACCTGACGAATGTTTGTATCGATAAAGTGCAAATGGGATTAGGCTGTATAAATAGCTGGGGCGCATGGCCTCGTGTGGAGTATATGCTCAATTATCACGATTATGAATTTACGTTTTTAATGAAACCAATAAAATAAAAATCCCAATAAACACCCTAACCTCTAAGGGAAATACGAATTCACTGTTTCTTTCAAAAGTAAAGTGAGTGAGAATGGTCAATTGAATATATTGATTAACACAGGTGATAAGCCAGTGAGAAAACAAGTTTAAGCAAGTAAAACATGGCAAAAAGTGATTTTGAGCAATCTAGCTGTGAAATATAATCGTGCTTCTATTGAGATAGTATCCTATATAAATTCGAGTGGAGAAATTTTAGTTGATAATGTGAAATTAATACTATTAAAGTAATTTTGTCTTTCTTGTTTTAAAGATAATTTTGGCGCTTAATAGAACTGATAAAACAACAACTTCTTAGTATCCAACAAAGTACATTACTCAATATTTGCGACTCTCAGAACCATAAAAAGGATTTTAATTATTCAATATGACGGTTTGTGTGTTAAAATGAATTTAAAATAACGAATTATACAATTTTAAAATTTCGGGAAATATTCTATGTATTCATAATACCTGACACACTTCAAAATATCATTTAATCAGAATAAATGTTGTATTTTTGCACTCCAAAACAATGAGAATGATATTTCATGGCAAAAAATAAAAAACCGCTTCCAATACTTACCAACGTTACTATTACTGATATTGCTGCTGAAGGAAAAGCCATTGCCAAAGTGAACGACATTGTTGTGTTTGTACCATTTGCAGTGCCTGGCGATGTAGTTGATTTACAGGTAACACGCAAAAAAAGTCATTTCATGGAAGCGCGTGTCATTCAATTCCATCACTACTCCGAAAAAAGAACTGAAGCTGTTTGTGAACATTATGGTATTTGTGGTGGCTGTAAGTGGCAAATTCTGCCTTACGAAGAGCAAATCCGCTATAAACAAAAAGAAGTGGTTGAAAATCTCACTCGAATTGGAAAAATTGAACTACCCGAAGTCTCACCTATTCTTGGTTCAGCCCGCACGGAATTTTACCGCAACAAACTGGAGTTTACCTTTTCCAACAAACGCTGGCGGACGTACGAGGAAATGAACGAAGGAAAACAATTCGACACCATGAATGCCGTTGGATATCACATTCAAGGGCAGTTTGATAAAGTGCTCGATATAAATAAATGTTGGTTGCAAGACGATATTTCCAATCAACTCCGCAATGAAATACGCCGTTATGCATTAGAGCATAATCTTGATTTTTTTGACCTGCGCAATCAGGAAGGTTTTTTACGCACCATGATGGTTCGTACCACTTCCACTGGCGAACTGATGCTTATCATGGTATTTTTCCATGAAGATAAACCTGCACGCAAAGCTATTTTGCAACATATTGCCGATAAATTTCCACAAATCACATCTTTACTTTACATTATAAATGCCAAAGCTAACGACACCATCACCGATCAGGAAGTGTTTGTTTTCAAAGGTAATGAATGTATTTACGAAGAAATGGAAGGACTGAAATTCAAAATCGGTCCGAAATCATTTTATCAAACTAATTCCGAACAGGCTTACGAACTGTATAAAATTGCCCGTAACTTTGCAGGACTCACCGGAAACGAATTAGTGTACGATTTATATACAGGAACCGGAACTATTGCTAACTTTGTGGCACATCAGGCGGGTCAGGTAATCGGAATTGAATATGTACCCGAAGCCATTGAAGATGCGGTTGTAAACTCGAAATTAAACAAAATTGAAAACACGCTGTTTTATGCCGGGGATATGAAAGACATTCTAAATGCTGCTTTTATTGAAAAGCATGGCAAACCGGATGTAATAATCACCGATCCGCCGCGTGCAGGAATGCACACGGATGTGATTGAAGCTATTTTATTTGCACAACCAAGTCGTATAGTGTATGTTAGTTGCAACCCGGCTACTCAGGCACGTGATTTGCAGCTGTTGGATGTCAACTATAAAGTCACAGCCGTTCAGCCGGTAGATATGTTCCCACATACCCATCATGTTGAAAATGTGGTTTTACTTGAGTTAAGGAGAGCAGTTAATAGTTAATAGCATTACAGATTGGGAATTCCAATCTAAAAATAAAATGAAACAAA